>JADIMC010000003.1 GCA_017694955.1 Candidatus Limisoma faecipullorum | reverse complement strand
GCGGAGCACATAGGGGGAGTGGCACAACGTGACGAGGGGGTTGATACCGTATCTCTGACCCCTCCGTCCCTACGGGACACCTCCCCTATTAACTCCGCTGAAGCTTCGTGAACAGAGGAGGATATTTCTTTGCTTCCCCACGAGGCTACCACACGCCGGCTGGCAAGATGTCTCCCCCTGTTTGCGGAGCACATAGGGGGAGTGGCACGAAGTGACGAGGGGGTTCACTCTGATTGAACAGGTATTTTCTGACCCCTCCGTCCCTGCGGGACACCTCCCCTATTAACTCCGCCAAGGCTCCGTGAACAGAGGAGGACATTTCTTTGCGTCCCACTTCCGACACGCAGACTCCGTAACAGAGGAGGACATTTCTTTGCTTCCAACTTCCGACACACAGGCTCCGTGAACAGAGGAGGACATTTCACTGCTCCATCTCCCTACCGCCACACGCCGCCATCACACCGCACACGGGCTATCACCACACGCTGGCATCGACTGTCCGCACTATGGCAGCTCTATGGGCGGCTATTTGCGGTGCTTGCGCTTTCCGTGCTTCTTCCCGTAGCCATAGCCGTATCCGTAGCCATAACCATAGCCGTATCCGTAGCCGTAACCATATCCATAGCCACGACGCTTAGGATCGACACCGTTGAGCACCAACGCCATGTTCTGCAGCTTCTTCGACTCGTAGATCGACTCGATGTCGGGCAGCTGCCGGCGGTCGAGACGACCGGCACGCACCACAAACACCGTGAGGTCGGCAATACGGTTGGCAATCGCGGCGTCGGCGATTATGCCTACCGGCACACTGTCGGCAATCACGAAATCGTAGCGCTTGCGCAACTCGGCAAACAGCTCGTCGAGCCGGCTGTCCATAAGCAGCTCGGCTGGATTAGGCGCCGTATGGCCCGCCGCTATCACGTCGAAATTGTCGGTATGCTGTATGATGTCGTCAACAGTGACTGAAGAATCGGCTATATAGTTAGTCACGCCCACCTTATGACCGCCGAAATGACGGCTCAACGTGGCCTTGCGGATATCGAGATCGACCATCACCACCCGCTTCTTCGCAAAGACGTAGCTCATGGCAAGGTTGCTCGATATGAAAGTCTTTCCGGCGCCCTCGTTAAACGAAGTGAATGTGATCACCTGCGAAGGGCTGTCCTTCCTTACCATGAACGACATGTTAGTGCGCAGGATACGGAAAGCCTCCGAAACAAGGCTGTCGCCATCGGCATCGACCACCACTCCCGAAGAGTCGTCGCGGCGTCGCTTCGCTATTTCCTTGTCGAACGGAATGTCGCCGAGGAACGGCACCCCGACGGCCTTCTCTATCTCGCGGCGCGAGCGCACACGCGTGTCGAGGAACATAATCAGCAGGAACACCACCGCCGGTATAGCCAATCCGACAAGCACGCCGAGCATCAGTATGCGGTTGCGCTTCGGCGAAATCGGGAAGTCGCCTCCATCCGCCTCATCGACAATACGCGCGTTGTTGTCGGCCATCGCCTGCGACAGAGCGTTCTCCTCGCGCTTGTTGAGCAGGAATATGTAGATCGACTCCTTGATTTTCTGCTGACGCTCGATGGAAAGCATCTGTCGCTGCTTGGCAGGAATCGCCGTCACGCGGCTCTGCGCGCGCATCTCGCGGCTCTGGGCGTCGTTGCGCTTCACGTTGAGACTGACAATCATATTATCGACGGCGCGTATGATGTTCTGCTTCATGGCCCTCAGGGAGTTGTTGAGCTCCGCGACGACAGGGTTGTTCTCGCTGCTGTCGTCGATCAGCCGGTCGCGCTTCAGCTTGGCGGTGTTGTAGAGATTAATCTGGCTCTCAATGTTGATATCGCTCAAGCCGGTATTGGAAGGGATAAGGTCGGTCTCCTTGGTAGGGTCGGTAAGATAATCCTTGATGAAGTTAGCAAGGCGCAACTGCGTCTCCATCTCCAGCGCGTCGGTATTGTACTTCTGCGACTCGCTCATATACATGCTTGCAGAAGAGCCGATATCCACAATCTGGTTGCGCTGCTTGAAATCCTCAAGCTCCGACTCGACGCCCCCCAGCTCGTTCTCGATGATGATAAGCCTCTCGTTGATGAAGTCGGCAGTGTTGACAGCCACCTGGTTCTTGTCCTTGATTGCCTCCTCGTTATAGACAGTGATGAGCATATTAATCACATCCTCGGCACGCGCCGGCGAGCTGTCCTTCAACGACAGCGTGAGGATAGACGCCTCTTCCGCCTCCTGATGGATTCCAACGGCGCCCTTGTAGAAATTCGCCATCGATTCCAACGGCACTTTCTGCACCTTAATCGGCACATCGTTCCAAGAAGCGTTGTAATAGTTGGTCGGCGTGACCACTATGCGCATCCCCTTGGCGATGGTGACCGTATCGTTGAGTTTCAACGCCAGCGCCGGCTTGGTGTCGATGCCCTGTATGTCGGAAAGATGCACCGTATTGCCGCTTTTCGGCGTCATAGTAAGCGATATGTACTGCTCAGGCATGGCGTCGATGAATGAAATCTGCAGCGGCGACTGGCGGTAAAGCTCGTTGTAGCGCAATCCGTCCTTTATGCGGTAGCTCACATCGGCGTTGACACGCTTCACCACCTCGCGCATCAGCCTCTTGGAGCGGAACTGCAAAATCTCGTTGGCGACGTTGACCTTATTAATCAGATTGTCGAAACGGTCGAGCCCGGCAGTTGACGACTTATTGGAAGGGTCCTTGATAAAGACCGTAGCCGAGCGGAAATAGACCAACGGCGAACTCGCATAGTTGAGCCAGGCAATCCCCCCGCACACAAGCACCGACAACAGGAACCATTTCCATTTCGATGCCAAATAGACGAACAGGTCAACCACATTGATTCCCTGCTCGTTCTTATTGCTGGAATTATTATTCTGCATAATTGAAAAAATTGAATTAATCCTTACTTAAGTACCCAAAGCAGCGAGCAAGTGGCGGTGACAAGCGACAGGACGGTAGTCATGATCTGCCATCCCCGGTCCTCACGGTCTTTCTTCTTATATTTGGGCTCTACATATACGATGTCGTTCTGCTGCAGATAGAAGCATGGCGACTTGAAAACATCGATGCTCCGCAAATCGTGCATATACATCTGCCTTTCCCCGTTGACCTCTCGTATGACAGCCACCCGGTCAATCCTTGCCTTGGCAGTCAGGTCGCCGGCATTGGCGATAGCCTCGAGGAGCGTTATGCGGTCGCCATTGACCGAGAACGTGCCGTTGCGTCCCACCTCACCCAGCACGGTGTAGCGGAAATTGAGAAACTCAATCGAGACAAGCGGGTCCTTCATATAGTTTCCAGCCTCAATCCTGCGCTTGATAAGCTCCGTGACCTCGCCCACAGTCAGCCCCTCCACATGGAGCTTTCCAAGAATCGGAAAATCGATATTTCCGTCAACATCCACACGGTATCCCTTCTCGTTGACACGCGTAGTGGCATCGGCAGTGACACTACCGTCATTGCCCACCTTGAAAGTCCCGCCATAGATATTGAACGGGATGGCAAGCTCCGGATTCTTGCTGCTCACGGTAATGTCGAGCCGGTCGTCGCAATGCACCACTGCCTCATACTTCTCACTAAAAGGATATTTCTTGCCAGTCTCCATATCCTTCAGATAGACAAAATCCTTGCGCGAGGCGCAAGATGACAACAATAGTATGGCAATAAGGCTTGCCAAGAAAATTTGTTTATTCATATCAGTTTTTAGATGGTTTATTTTTCTTTATCAACATTCACTAACCCATTCCTGCAAAGCAGTGCGGCATGACGGTCGGGCAAGCACTCGAGAGTCGCAACCGGCACAAGCTCCGCAACTTTCACCAAAGTGTCGCAAAGGCAGTCGCTCAAACGCCTGTCGCCCGTAATCGCCGAGCATCCCGGATAGACAGCGATGAAAGCCTCCGCTCCTTCGCGGCGCATGAACCTGTTGGCCGGCGCCTGGCACAACCGCACCATACCGCCAACCGGAAACGACAGATTCTTATAGCAATGCGTCTTACCGCTCCATGGCGTGCCATAAGCCTTCACCACACCGCCGATGACACGGACGGCAGGATTGTCGTCGTTGAGCAATCCGCACCCCGGGACATGCTTAAGCCACAGCGCGGCATGCGTGCTCTTTCCCGTACCGCTCTCCCCCATAAAGAGAAACGCCTTGCCATCGGCATAGACAGCCGATGCATGGACAGAAAACGCATCATGAAGCAGCACCGCCTGCGAATAGACGATACGCAGCATCGACGACAACACGAATCCCGCCATACGGTCGCTCCAGACAATATGCGCGACAGGTCTGGAGAAACCGCCGTCAACACGCATAAAGTGCGTCACACCCCCCGGAGCGGAAGCCACCGAGACAAGATATCCGCCGGGACCGGAATAAAGACGGACAAACCCGAGGTCGTTGAGCGACTCCTCTATCAGCAAATCGGCGGAGGACAAAGCCGCAGAATCCTGCTCAAGCTCCGTAGTAACGAAATCGAACAGCCGCCGACCGCCACTCCCATCACAAACAAACGGACGGAACGACGGCAACAGCCTGCCGGCATCCACGGAATCAGGGATACTGACAGAAAAGACAAAATCAGCAACGGAGTAATAACAGACCTTCATGACCTACCTGAGCTGTCCCCTCAGCAAACCGGTGAAAATCCAGAAAGCCTCCTTCGGGGCATAATTCCAAGAAAAACGCATATTGCGCAAAAACGAGCGCGACGTCTGCAATTTTCCGGAAAAAGCATTCCGAGACGACCGTCCCGGCAAATACAACCCGAAATTGCCGCCACGCCAAACAATATCAAGCAACGGTTCCGCCGACCGAGCGGTCTCCCGATAGGGAAGGCATTC
>JADIMC010000024.1 GCA_017694955.1 Candidatus Limisoma faecipullorum | reverse complement strand
AGTTATTCAATGACATTGCATAATCGGGATGCTCCTTGCCAAGCACTTTCTCTTGTATCTGCAATGCTTCCGTTCCCAACCGTATAGCCTCCGAATAATTGCCTAACAATGAGTTATATACTGCCAAGTTGTTCAACGACAGAGCATAATACGGATGCTCTTTGCCAAGCACTTTCTCTTGTATCTGCAATGTTTCCGTCCCCAAACGTATAGCCTCCGCATAATTGCCTAATGAAGAGTTGTATGATGCCAAATTACTCAATGACAACGCATAATCAGGATTATCCTTACCAAGTACTTTCTCTTGTATCCGTAACGCCTTCGTACCTAAGCGTATCGCTTCCGCATAGTTTCCTAACGATGAATTGTAGGTTGCCAAGTTATTCAACGAATTTGCATAATCAGGATGTTCTTTTCCTATCACTTTTTCTCGTATCCGTAACGCCTCCATACCTAAGCGTATCGCTTCTGTATAATTCCCCAAATGATAATTATATGATGCCAAATTTGCTAATGACGTTGCGTAATCGGGATGAGTTGCTCCTAATGTTTTACTTATAATATTTAATGCTTCAGTTGCTAATTTAATGGCCTCCTTATATTTACCTGTATGGGCATTGCATGCGGCTAAAGTATTCAGTGATGCCGCATAATACGGATGCTCCTTTCCGAGTGAAGTTTCTATGACACCTAATGCTTCTGTACCCAATTTAATGGCTTCAGAATAATTCCCTGCCGAAGCATTATAATCCGCTAAATTATTCAAAGACATTGCATAGTCAGGATGATCTGTTCCAAGCAATTTCCCACGAATATTTAATGCTTCAGCACCTAATTTAACCGCTTCAGTATAATTCCCTGCCGAAGCATTATAATCCGCTAAATTATTCAATACCAGTGCGTAATCAGGATGTTCTTTCCCAACTATGTTTTCATAGATATTCAATGCTTCTTTACCTAAATGAATTGCCTCATCATAGCTACCCGAATTACTAAAATAGTTCGCCAAATTATTCAAAGATATTGCATAGTCAAGATAATTTGTTCCAAATAGATTTTTGCGAATATTTAATGCCTGTCTACATAAACGAATAGCTTCAGGATAATTGCCTATAGCAGAATTATATTCTGCCAAGTTACTCAACAGCAGTGCATAATCGGGAGTATTTTTGCCTAATGTCTTTTCAAGAATATTTAATGCCTCAGAGCCAAATCTAATGGCATCTGTATAATTTCCTATACTGTAATTATAATTTGCTAAATAATTCAAAGACATTGCATAATCAGGAGATTCTTTACCGAATATCTTCTCTATTATATCCAATGCTTCCCTGAGTATTTGGATTGCTTCAGAGTAATTCCCTATATAATAATTGTAATTTGCCAAATTAACCGAAGCAACCACATATTCAGAATTCATTTTGCCCAAAGTTTTTTCTATAATAGCCAAAGCTTCCTCACAAAACATAATAGCACTACTATAATTGCCCAAAAAACTATTACATAAAGCTATGAAATTTATTGAGTTTCCATAAAAGATATGGTTCTCGCCCAATGCCGATTTTTCTATTTCGGCGCATTGGGTGAGATATTCTATGGCCTTGGCGTAGTCGCCCTGATTGGCGTACTCCATTCCGATTTGCGACAGCGAGTCGGACTTGACCGTGAAGCGACGGTCCACCGGAGCAAATCGGTAGTTAGTATATATACCGGCGGCAGTGGCAGTGTCGCCCATTTTGTAATAGCAGGAGGCGAGCCACATCGAAGAATAGTCACGGCGGTTGCTTGTGGAGTCCATCTGCGCCTTGTCCAAGCTGTCAGACTTGGCGAAGAGCGGTATGGCCTCGCGGTACTTCCCCTCGTTGTACAAATCCACGCCGGCGGCAAACAGCGCGTCCGACTCCGCCGACGGCTGCCATAGCATCTGCGCCACGGCGGAAGCGGCAATCCCTACCAATATAAAACCAAAAATAATGCGCCTCATAACGGCTTGTCTTGAAAATAATACGAATGGCTTAGGTGTAGATGTTTTTCAGGAACGAGAGCAGGTTGAATTGTATCTGCTCTTCGTTTCTTTCTATGCGGGCGATTTCGTCGAGCTGGCGTTCAAGGTTGTGCTCTTCCGCATATTTGCGGGCGAAAGCCAGCAGGCGTATGCCTGTCTCTTTGCGTGCAGGAATGTGCATCAGCGCTTCAGCCAGCCGTATGGACACAGTGAGGCAGCGTCCGTCGAATCCGCCGGCTACACGGCGGTTGAGACGCAAAGCCTTGGTAAGGTATCTGACGGCTGTGCGATAGCGGCCGATGGCGAACAGCGTGGCTGCTTCTGTCACAATGGAGTCGGATAGGGCGTCGATGCAGTCGGCAAGAACGCCGCCGATTTCTCCCTTATGGCTGTCAACGGCTTTTTGAAGCAGGTCGAGCACGTATAAGGTGCGTATTCGTGAGCGGAAAATATCTGTGATTACCGATGAGGCTATCACGATGTTCTCGAAATATTCAGTATGGCCGTCCTCAATCAGCCTGCGGTATATGGAAAGGCATTTTTCGATTGATTTTTCGGCTTTCGAGCGGCTATTGATGGCGTAGCATGCAAGAGCATAGTCGTAGAGCAGAGCGGCGGTCATGTCGAGTGTCGGAACGTCCTTTTTCGGGAGCGATGCGATGTGCTCAAGAGCCTTTACCACACAGTCCATAGCCGAGGTATAGCAGGCAGCTCCGACATTAAGCCATGCCCCTATCTGATAGACAGAAGCCACAGTGGCAAGGTCGAATATGCGTCCGTCGTTCTCGATGCTGAAAGCCAGCTCGCGGTAAAGCTCCAAAGCCTTGTCCGTATGCCCTTCTTTCACTAATCCGATAATCCGGCACCGTGCGCGTTCCAACTGGTTGTCGTCGGCAGGCGTCATCGAGGCGTCGCCGGCTTCTGCGCGAGGTGGCAATATTGCCAAACGAAAAGGAATCTGTCTCATAATATTGTCATTTTAATGTTTTTACAAATTCTTCCGACACTATGTTGTCGCCTGTCCGTATGCTGTCGGCGGCACAGGCGATGGCAAGCTCCGTGATGCCTTGCAATGCGCTGCGGTCGAGATTGCCGATTCCGTGCCGGGCATTGTTTTCGAGCATCCCTTTTATGAATCCTGCACAGAATGAAGCATGCCAGCCTAACAGGTTCAACGGCATTGTGTTCCTGCTTTCCAGAATCAGTTTTTCCGACCGTGTGTGCAGATTGATGTCGAGATTGCTTGAAACAAAAACGAAATCAGGGCAATAGAACGATATGTGTTCGTTGTAGCACGCTTCCGAGGTGCTTTTCCCGAAAATTTTCACCATGTCGGATTCGCGCGCCATCACTATGTCGGCGAATTCCAGATTTTCGAGTATGGAAGGCATCACTCTCGTTATGCGGCTGCACAGCTCGGGACGGAATCCGGGGAGATATATAATGACAGCCTTGCGTTCCTTTGCATATTCGAGCAGCTCAAGCAGCGGTTTGCGCAGAGAAGGGTCGATTGACAGGTCGGAACCGAAAACAACGATGTCGCCTTCGTCGATGTGCGGCCACAGCACGTCGAAACGGGATGCCGGATAGTTGGAATAGCAGGAATACCGCTCGCTGCCGTCATCGCCGAGGAAGACAAGCGACACTTGCGACTGGCCTTCCGTGAAGCGGTCAACAGATGCCGTGCCTACATTGTTGCTTTCGAGAAATTTTACTACGGCATCGCCGGGAGCGTCGGCGGCGCATTCGCTAACGTATTCCGTGCGCACGCCCATTCTTCCGAGCGAAGCCGCCATATTGGCTATGCGTCCGCCGGCGAAAGCCTTAACCGGCGCATTGCCGGAAAATACAACGTCGAGCACTGCCTGTCCTATTGCTACAACACCGTTCATATCAGATTATTTTTCGCTTTCTCCACGGCTTTTCTTACCGAGGTAGCCGCCGTGGTGACGCATTGCATACATTTCTTTTGTAAATCCGGTGGATTTCATTACGCTCACCACCAGCACGTCGCCCATCACGGTCATAAGCGTGGTCGATGTGGTCGGGGTCAGACCCAGAGGGCATACTTCCGGGGAATTGCCTGTCCAAAGGCAGACATCGGCAATTGAAGCCAGCTCGCTGTTGTTGTTGCCGGTTATCACGATTATCTTCAATGCCGGATTGAGGTTTTTGGCCAAGGATACAAGCTCGATTATCTCGCGAGTCTTGCCGGAATTGGAGAGCAGGAGCATTATGTCGTTGTCCTGCATTATCCCGAGATCGCCGTGCTGTGCCTCGCTCGGGTGGAGGAACACCGATGGTATGCCTGTCGATGAGAATGTGGTGGCTATGTTCATCGCAATTTGCCCGGCTTTTCCCATTCCTGATGTGATAAGCTTGCCTTTGCGCTTCCACACTTGCTCCACTATCATCTCCACTGCGCTGCCGTAGCTGTCGGTCACCGGAATTGCGGCTACCGCGCGGCTTTCGGCTTCCAATATCTCGCGCATTGTCTGTTTTACATCTGTCATATATGTCTGTTTTCTTAATTCTTGTCTTGTTCTTCTTCGGAATGTTTGTCGAGCAGGTTGCCGCCTTCATAGTCCTTTATGGCTTTCACCCATTTTTCCGACAGTTGTGCCGAACCTTTGTTCACCGGATCGAAGCTGACCATAACAGTGGCGCATTCACTTTTTATCTCGTTGGTTACGGTGTTGATTATGCGTTGGTGCATCTTGAAGCTTTTGTCGCGTATCGATTCCACGCGTGTCACTACCGATACCGGTTCGCCATAATAGATGGGGGAATAGAAGTTGCAGTTGACGTTGGCAACCACTACGTCCATTTTTTCCCAATCGACAGCTCCGTGGCGCACGGTTGTGAAATATGCCGATTTGCCAAGGTCATAGAAGCTGAAATATACCGAATTGTTGACATGCCCGAGCACGTCCACGTCGTTGAAGCGCATCTGCACCGGCACCGAATGGCGGAACGCCGGCGTGTTCTTCACTTTCAAAGGTTTGTCTTTTTCTTCCATTTCTGAAAATTCTCCTTTCATCTGAATACTATATCATCGATAACGTTTGCGCCTGCCGCTTCGTTCAACCGGCGGACAAGCGACGAGCGGTTTATCATCAGATCGTTGCGCAGAGGGGCGGATGTTACCACCACGTGCAGCACGCGGTTTCTCACCCGGCGGCTCAACGTCAGGCGGTTGATGTATGGCCCGACAATTTCGCCCCATAGTGATTCGAGACGGCGTTCGTTGATGCTGTCGTCAAGCTCTGCCGGATTGAGGTATTCCGACATTATTTCGCCGATTGATTTCGCTTCCCCTTGTTTCATTACGATGATAAGTCTTTGCAAATTTACATCTTTCCCGCAAAAAACTTACAAAACGCTTTCCGATTTATTCTGAACGGATTCGATAATGAGGCATACGGTTGGTTTTGCATACGTATTCCAGATTTACATATTTGAATTTATATTTATTTAACATCACTGTGGCGATGTTGTACCTACAATTATATCTATCTGTAAAAGCTAATCCTTAAAATTATTGGCAATGAAAAAATCAAGTTAAATAAATTATCAAAAATGAAAACGGAAAATTTCTTATTGTGGATTTTTGCCTGCTCCGCTGTACTGTGTTTGGCGGCTTGCAGCGATGAATATATGCCTTCGGATGCAGAAAAAATGGAGAGTCCTGTCACAATCGATGGTTTGTCGTTCTCGCTTATCACCTGCGATGAGAATATGATTCCAAAAAATGAATTCAAGGAAGGTGAATATGTGTGGTTCAAGTTTTCGATGGAAAACAACACAGATAAGGTTTTTGGGATTGAAGAGGGGACATTGCACGATCCAGTCTCGATTGAATATAATAACGGTAGTACGCATTTAATAAATATTTATGACGTTAATGGCAATTATGTAACGTTGGTACAGACACGACCGTTTGTAAATATGAATGTTGTGGATCACGCCACGGCATATCCTGGGGAATGTTGTCCGGATGATAGGTTTGGAGTTACAGGTTTGAATATCAATTGCTGGCCTCCTGAGGGTGCGGATCCGCTTACTGTGAGCGGACCGGAGGACGTTACATACGATGGCGGCTATTCATGGGACAGAAATCTCCCGGCTGCTAAAAAAGGGAAATATATAGCAAAAATAAATTCCTTAATCAGGATTGACACGTGTGATGCAATTACGTCGCGTTTTGATAAATTCGGCTATGTGAATATCGCGTTGGAAGCGTCGTTTGAGGTTAAGTAAGAAGCGGAATTTGCTTCTGTCTTTGATTTTTCTTCTTTTTGCATGAGAGAGCAGGCGAGGGAACAGAAAGAGGAAAAATCACAAGAGAGGCTCGCCGTTATCAGAATCCGGATTCTGGGCGGTGTTCATTCTTCTTGACGCAATCGATTAAAACGTTTCTTCGTTGGTTGTAGATTCACATTGCAAATTTTCCGTTAAAAATTTGCAATGTGGCGATTTGTCCTTACATTTGTATATTGGCAGATTTTATACTAAAAGGTTCAATCGTGGAAACTACAGACTACAATTCTCTAAATCTGACTCCCGAGCAGGAGGACCAGATGATAGAAGCCGCTTTCCAGGATGTGCTCGACGGATATTTGCGGAGCAACCACCGGAAGAAAGTGGAGATAATAAAGCGTGCGTATGCGTTTGCAAAGGATGCGCATAAGGGAATACGCCGCCGTTCAGGGGAGCCTTACATTCTTCATCCGATAGCCGTGGCAAAAATCGTTAGTCAGGAAATTGGGCTTGGCTCCACATCGATATGTGCCGCGTTGCTCCATGATGTGGTGGAGGACACGGAGTACAGCGTGGAGGACATAGAGATGAACTTCGGCAAGAAAATAGCGGCTATCGTTGACGGGTTGACTAAAATATCGGGAGGAATATTCGGCGACAAGGCGTCAGCTCAGGCGGAGAATTTCCGTAAGCTGCTGCTCACAATGGCTGAGGATATCCGTGTGATTCTGATAAAAATGGCAGACCGTCTGCACAATATGCGCACGCTCGGCTCGATGTTGCCGAGCAAGCAATATAAAATTGCTGGCGAGACTCTCTATATCTATGCTCCGCTTGCCCACCGTCTCGGACTGTTTGCCATAAAGACAGAATTGGAAGACTTGAGTTTCAAATACGAACATCCCGAACAATATCGCATAATAAAGGAAAAAATCGAGGAGAGCGAATCGCGCCGCACGATGGTCTATAAGGATTTTACCGCGCCGATACGCGAGAAGCTCGATGCAATGGGGTTGAAATACAACATCAACGCGCGTGTGAAGTCGATTTACTCGATATGGAACAAGATGGAGACGAAGCACGTGCCGTTTGAGGAAGTATATGATTTGTATGCTGTGAGGATTGTGTTCGACTGTGACGAGGATGCAAACGAAAAGACTATCTGCTGGAACATCTATTCCGCGATTTCCGATATCTATAAGCTGCATCCAACTCGCACCCGTGACTGGATCAACACTCCGAAAGCCAACGGATACCGCGCCTTGCATATGACGGTGATGGGTACCGATGGCAATTGGGTTGAGGTGCAGATACGCAGCCGTAAGATGGACGATATTGCAGAGCGTGGATTCGCCGCGCATTGGAAATACAAGATAGGGGAAAGCGATGAGGAGTCAGAACTGGAATCATGGTTGAAGACCATCACCGACATACTGAAGAATCCTGAGCCTAATGCCATGGATTTCCTTGATACGATAAAGCTCAATCTGTTTGCGATGGAGATTATCGTGTTCACCCCTAAGGGCGATCTTATGACTCTTCCGAAAAACGCGACTGTGCTCGATGTGGCTTACAACGTGCATACCGAACTCGGCTCGCACTGCATTGCCGGAAAGGTGAATCACCGTCTGGTGCCGATTTCCTATAAGTTGCAAAGCGGCGATCAGGTGGAAGTGCTGACGTCCGACACGCAAAAACCGTCACCGGAATGGCTTAATTTCGTGATTACCGCTAAAGCAAAGACCCGTCTTGAAGCTGCCTTGAAAAAGGAGCGCAAAAAACAGATGGACAAGGGCGAGAAGGTGGTGCAGTCGCTGATTGACGGGCATACTCCGGAAGAATCTGAAAAAATCATCAACAAGTTGATGACATTGTTCCATTTCCTGTCGCGCAACGATTTGTATTATGCAATCGGTTCCGACAAGATTTCCATAAACGAGAGCTTGTTGAAATCGCTGACAAAGAAGCAGAGCCCGAACATCTTATACAAGATACTGCCATTTGTCGGAAAGGGGAAGAAGCAGCAGGGCACGCAGGAGCCGGTCAAGGATTCTCCCAAGGAAAAAATCGACAGAAAGAAAGTATATGTGCTGCGTTCCGACAATGGTGTCAAAAACTATCAGGTGGCTTCGTGCTGCAATCCTATTCCCGGCGACGACGTGATAGGCTATGTCGATGACAATGAGAACGTCATTGTGCACAAGATGGACTGTGATACGGCAATGCGTATAAAGAGCAGTTATGGAAACCGTATCGTGGCTGCAAAATGGGAGGAATCACCGCTTACCGCCACATTCCTTGCTTCGGTGGAAGTGCAGGGAATCGACCGTATGGGAATACTTCAGGAGCTTATCCACGAGATTTCCATCAATATGGCTATCAATATACGTAAGCTCAACATTGAGGCGAAAGAAGGCCTTTTTGTGTGTGAGCTCGATGTAAGGGTTTCTGATGTAGGTATTGTAGAACGGCTTTGCAAGCAAGTCAAGAAAATAAAGGGTGTCACATCAGCGGCCCGCGTGAAATAAACAATTGTTATTATGAACGGAATAAAGGAAACAATCAGTAAAAGGGCGAATCTTTTCAAGATCCTGCTGTTTGTGGCGGCAGCTGCCGTAATCGCATATTTTTTCCCTGGCAACAGCAACAGGGAGTATGTCTATACCGTAGGCAAGCCTTGGAGCTATTCCCTGCTTACAGCTCCATTCGATATGCCCGTGTTTCTCGATTCCGTAACGATAAAGGAGAAGAAGGACAGTATCGACAAGGCGTTTGTGCCGATTTTCAAAATCAACAAGTCGATTGAGAAAGCCACTATCGACAAGATTACGTCTTACTACAAAGTGGCGTTCTATACGGGCGACTTGCGGAAGCTGGAATCGCTGATGCGTGGCATATATGCCCGTGGGATAGTTGACAATGATGTGTATGAGTCGATCAGGTTGCAGCAATTGCCAAACGTGAGGATACTGCAAGGCAATGTGCTGCAAACCGTGCCTACGCGTGAAATGGTGTCCGTAAAGGTGGCATATTCCTATATCGATTCGGCGATGCATTCTTCTCCGGTAATCCATAATGTCAACCTTGCGCAGATAATAGTGCCCAACATAGTGAAAGACACGGTTACATCGCAAAAATATCTTGATGACCTTTATCGGAAGACGATGGCGCCGGTGGGTGTGATTCAGCAAGGCGAGCGCATTGTTGACAGGGGTGAGATAATCACTCCTCAGACAGCAATGCTTCTCAGCACTTACGAGTCGATGATGAAATCGAGGAGCAAGCTCGTTTCCCACGATGCCCAGTATCCGATTGTAGGTTATGTGGTGGTGGTCGCTACTCTGTTGTTTCTGCTGTATATGTTCTTCCGGATGTTCCGCACCCGGATTTTCAACGACAACCGTAAGCTGCTCTTTGTTGTCTTGTTTGTGACGCTGTTTTCAATAGCATCGTTCTATATGCTGATGCATTTCCGCAGCGCTTCGTTCTTCCTTCCGCTGGCAATCGTGCCGATAATGCTTGTCACGTTCTTTGATTCGCGTACGGCTTTCTTCGTGTCGGTTATTCAGATTCTAATATGCAGCCTTGCGGCGGGAATGCATATGGAGTTTGTGATAATGCACACGGTGGCGGCAGTGATTGCTATCGACACATTGCAGGATTTGTCGAAACGCTCCCAGCTTATCCGCACGGCAGGTATGATTTTTGTCGGTTATGCGCTGACCTATACGGCTTTGTTTGTAATTACAGAAGGCAATATCAACGCAATCTCGTACAAGCCATACATTTATTTGGCTATCAATTCGGTGTTCCTTTCTTTTGCCTACATCCTGATTTTCGTATGTGAGAAGCTTTTCGGATTCGTTTCGAAAGTGACGCTTGTCGAGCTTTCCGACATCAACAATAAGCTGTTGCGCGAGTTGTCGGAGAAATGTCCGGGAACATTCCAGCATTCGATGCAAGTTTCCAATCTGGTGTCGGAGGCTGCTCACGAGATCGGGGCTAACACCCAGCTTGCGCGTGCCGGGGCACTCTACCACGACATTGGCAAGATGGAAAATCCGGCGTTCTTCACCGAGAACCAGCACGATGTCAATCCTCACGAGCTGATTTCTCCTGAGCAAAGTGCAAAAATCGTGATACGTCACGTGACTGACGGACTGAAGCTTGCCGACAAGTCGAAACTTCCGGCTGTGATAAAGGACTTCATAGCCGAGCATCACGGGAAAAGTACTACAAAATATTTCTATACCACCGCTTGCAATAACAACGGCGGCGAGCCTGTAGATCCAGCTCCATACACTTATCCCGGTCCGAATCCACGAAGCAAGGAGACGGCGATACTGATGATGGCGGATGCCACGGAAGCGGCATCAAGAAGCCTGAAAGAGCATACCGACGAGTCGATTTCCGCTCTTGTCAACAAAATCATCGACGGGCAGATAGCACAGGGGCTGATGAAGGATGCGCCGTTGAGTTTTCGTGATGTGGAGACAATCAAGAAGGTCTTTATTGCGCGTCTGCGCACGATTTACCATACCCGTGTCTCTTACCCTGAGCTGATAAAGAAAGAAGGGACGGAAACCAAGGAATGAAATGACAAAATTACTTAAAAGTAAGAGTGATATGTTTTTTTACGGTTAAAGATGCAGTATTTCTGGTCCGCTTCCGTTTATAAGTATATGAATTACAAACTCTGACAACCGTTGCGACAGACTATGATTTATGGAATGAAGAGCGATGTCAACCTGAATGATCCCGATTTATGAAACGCGCAATCCTTTTAGCCGCAGCTGCTGTCCTTGCATTGTCGGGTATTTATGCAAAGGCGCCTGTCGTCATCAACAATGACGACTACATAGTGTGCAGCCAACAGAAAATAAAAAAGCTCAATAGGAAAATATGCAGGAAGTTCAGACGTACCTATTGGAAAGAACAAATCAGTCACGACAGCATATATATCTATCATTTCTTTAGCATATATCGGCAATTCCGCCAGACAGGCACTTTCTTCAATGATTGGAAATTGTTACCCACAGATAATTTCGCCATACACAGATTATACGCCAGCTACGCATACGACCGAGACCTCAACATAATTGGAGAATATGATTTCGGTGATTTCTACAGTTTTGAAAATATTGAAAAATATTGGCGCATCAGAATCCCGAATGAAAATAGCACCATTTATTATGCGGCATCCCGCGCCCGTGATTTAAAAATCAAATATTATTTCATAACAAAACCAGTATCTTTGCAGATAATAGGAATATCTGAAGACGGTGACGTATATGTATTTTGGTTCGACAAAGAAACGAAAAAGCCATCAGTAACCAGCATTGACAATTTGCCTGAATCAGAATTCAACGACGGCTATTATAAAGATTCCGGAATCCGCAATTCAATCAAACAGTTTGCAAAACGCATTTTGGCGAAAAACAATGATAACTTATGAAAAAGCGCCTTTTCAACATAGTGATGGTTTTGCTTACGTCAATTCTTGCCGTTCAGGCAGAAAGCAGAATCAGAGTGCTGAATCCTGAAAACGATTTTCCGGTTTTCACGCAGCAGCAAATCGACGATTTGAATGGCTTGATATGCACGGATATTGAAAAGAGCAAAGTTGGCAATCTTGATGGGATTTACACTTACCGCGTATATACGCTGTGCCTGCGCGACAAATATGAAGCGTTTATAAAAATTCCTGCAGAGTTGAGAGCCTTGACAAAAAAACGTCCGTATTTTTACGTGGAAAATAAATCATATACAGTCATTAGGGATAAAAGAAAAGACAAGAAAAAGAAAGGAACTGAAGAAAAGAGATTCATATCCGCCACAAGCATTGTGCTCGACAGCAATAAATGCTATTTAGGCAATCACTATTTGCATAGTTTCATACCTGTCAAGAATTTCCTGTATTCATACGAGGCAATTTTATTATATGCCTTGTCCCAGAAAGAGGAAATGGGCATCAGGTGGTATTTTCAGACAGACATAGGCCATAATTATGTAATTGGCGTGACATACGACAATCAAATATTTGTATTCTGCGACAACGGAGGCAAACCCATAGTCATGCCGATTGATGAGTTTCCTGAAAATGAATTTTACGAATATAAAATGGATAACAGCCGAGAATATCCAAAATTAAAAGAAGGAATCAAACAGGCAATATACAGTCTTACAAAAAAAGCGGAATCACAATGAATCACACTGCAAGGATATTGATAGTGCTTATTACTGCGTGGGCTGCTTTCCTATGCTATGGAAAGAGATTTCACATATCCAACGGAAAAAACGATTTTCCTCTTTGCACACAACAGCAAATAGATTTGCATAACAACAACATATGCAAAGCTCTCAAAAATACGGAAGGACTGCAATGCACAAGAAAAATCAATGTATATCACATCTTCGGATTGTACCGTGAATACACTGGAGCTGGCGACTTTTTCAAAGGCATCAATATAGAGCCTACCGGCAATTTCAAGATACAGACATTATATGATACAGACAACATCTGTGCCACAAGTGTCATTATTGACAAGAATGGCAAATGCGCCGGCATTTATGGCATGGACCAGATAGGAGTCATAACCATCGATCGCAATATAGTCGAAGAATACGCCATCGATATTTTTGCTGTTTCCCAAAAGGTGAAGCTGGGAATACTTTTCTACTTTACAGTAGATTTTACAGATGTAATGGGCGTTGACAAAGATGGTAACATATATGTCTTTTGGGACGACAACGGGAAGCTGACCGTATCTCCAATCGAAGAATTTCCTGAAGAGAAACTTTATAATAAGTTCGATTATTATAAAAAGCCCGGTCTTGTCAAGGAACTGCAACAATTTTTCAGCACAAAAGTGCTGGGATTGAATTAACCGACTGATAATAGGCTTTTCGTTTTTTTTGACTGATTAATCCACAAACAAGACTTGCTTATATGCAGAAAAGTATGTAATTTGCGGATTAAAAATCAGAGCGCTATGAAATGGGTGTTGAGAATCGTGAATGTGGTGCAAGTGCTGCTGATGAGCGCATTTTGCGTATGGCTTTCCATAAAAGTGGAATCCGACTGCGGATTCCTCAAATCGATGATGTCGATTGTTGCCATTGTGCTGGTGTTGGTTGCAGGACGACTATTGTTCAAGGGCGATATGATTGGCAATATGAAGATGAACGACGGATGGTCGGCCGTGATGTCTGCCATCTTGCTGGTGCTGTTTATTGCCGAATGCTTCTTGGACGGAGTGACGATGTGGGGATGGATAATCGTTCTGCCATATTGTCTGCTCGACATAGGCGCTTGGACGATAAGGAAAGAGACCGGCCTGTAATCAGGCAAAACCGAGACGGTATTTGTCGATGAACGTCTTGACTTTCGGATTGCGCTCGATGATGTCGGCAAGCAGTTCTTTCTGTGTCCATAGTTTTTCACGACCGCCGGCTTCCCTTACCTTTATTTGCAGGCTTACGTTGTCGTTGCCGAGCTTGTCGTGCAGGTAGCTTAGCAGCAGCTGTCTTTTTTTCTCGAACACTTCGCTTTGTGCCTCGTTTTCGACTGTGAATTCATATTCACCCGGCGATTTCTCTACGGGGTCGTCTCCGGATTTGATGGTATTGACAAGTATTATTTCCGAGGGATTGTCTCTGACAAACGACCTCCACGCATCGAGAAAATTATCGTAGGAATAAGGTGTGTTTCTTGTGGTTGTGTATGCCGTGACGGGCTCTTTGGCAATGGGTGCGGTGGCGGATGCCGTCACGTTCACCTTTGGCAGCGGCTTGATGGTCGCGGTGGCTCTGTTGGATGTGTTAGGTGCCATCTGGCGCACGTGTGCCGTCGGTTGCGGTTGAGCGGCGGGGTTGGAAGATGGTTTCTGCATGACAGGCTTCTGCGTGGTTTCTGCCTTTGTCTGTGCCGGTGCGGTCTGTCGTGCCGGTGCTGCAGGTTGCTGCGGGGCTGTGGATTTCTCTATTTTTCTCATTCCCGGTTGTGGACCAGGCGTCGGGGTGCCATCCGTAAGCTGACAGATTTTGATAAGTGTAAGTTCCACAAGAAACTGTTTGTTGGTGGCATCACGGTAGCTCAGGTCGCATTTGTTGCAAAGCTCCATAGCCGAATAGATGAACGGCAGCTGGCATTTCGCCGACTGCTCGCGGTAGCGCTCCTCGACATCGGAAGTGACTTCCATCAGTGAGGCGAGTTCCGGACTGTGTGCTACAAGCAGTTCGCGGAAATGGTTGGCAAGCCCGTTGATAAACACCTTGCCTTCGAAACCGTGGTCGCGCACTTCCTTATAAATCAGCAGCGACTGCTCGACGCTTCCGGCAATAAACGCGTCTGTGAGGCGGAAATAATAGTCGTAGTCGAGAATGTTGAGATTGTCGATTACGGCCTGATATGTTATATGCCCTCCGGATGCGGCAGCCACTTGGTCGAATATGGAAAGGGCGTCACGCATGGCGCCGTCCGATTTCTGCGCTATCACGTTGAGGCCCGCCGGTTCGGTCGTATAGCCTTCGTGGTCGGCCACGTATTGCAACTGTTCGGCAATATCGGCTGGCTTGATGCTTTGGAAGTCGTATTTCTGGCAGCGCGACAGAATCGTTGGCAATATCTTTTGCTTCTCGGTGGTGGCGAGTATGAATATCACATACGAAGGCGGCTCCTCGAGCGTCTTCAGGAATGCGTTGAACGCCGCCTGCGAAAGCATATGCACCTCGTCGATGATGAATACGCGGTAGCGCCCCGTAATGGGCGGCACGAGCACCTGGTCGGTCAGCGTGCGGATTTCATCTACCGAATTGTTGGAGGCGGCATCCATCTCGATGATGTTGAGCGAGCGTTGCTCGTTGAACGCGCGGCACGATTCGCACTCGTTGCACGGTTCGCCGTCGGCAGTCAGATGCTCACAGTTGATTGCTTTTGCGAAAATACGCGCAGTGGTGGTCTTGCCCACTCCGCGCTGTCCGCAGAACAGGTAGGAATGCGCGAGTCTTCCGCTTTGGACGGCATTCTTCAACGTATTGACAAGGGCATGCTGCCCAACGATGCTTTTGAATGTTGTCGGACGGTATTTGCGTGCCGAGACTATGTATTTTTCCATATCAACCTAATGAATGTAACAAAGATAACTAAAGTTGCGGGCAATGCAAAAAAATCACGGATTTATATATTGCGGCAGACTGGCGGAATGCCGGTGGTGCGGCTTGGTGCCGCGATTGCCGGTCTGGTTGTGCTGCTGTGAAGATACGACGCTTAAAAGTTATCAACACGCATAATGTTGTTTTTCAGGCTGCTATGGCTGCACGGGGCGTAAATCCGGACGTTTTGCGGTGGCAGAGTTTGCATAAACGGATTTTTACACATATCTTTGCGGCAGTTTTTGGAACAAGGGCGAATACCAGAGTGGCCAAATGGGGCAGACTGTAAATCTGCTGGCTTATGCCTTCGGTGGTTCGAATCCATCTTCGCCCACGAATATTTCCTCCTTAATTTACATTTTTCTTGCGGAAGTAGCTCAGTTGATAGAGCATCAGCCTTCCAAGCTGAGGGTCGCGAGTTTGAGCCTCGTCTTCCGCTCTTGAAAGCCGAGCAGTGATGCCCGGCTTTTTTGTTGGTTAAGTTTGTCAAGCGCAATATTTGGATAAGTAAATCCGATTTTTTACATTTGTAGATGAATTAAACTTAACAAAAATCATTTTTATGGGGGATACATTCCAATTGAGGGTGGTAAGGAAGCCGGCGTTTACTGCCAGCGCGATTTCCACAACTGTGGTCGTAGGGCAATTTCTTCAGGACAAGCTGGGCAATGGCGAGACGAAAGTGTATGACTTGCCGTCGCAGCCGATGGAGATAACGCTTTCCTATAAGGTCAGTCTCGGAAAGGATATAGTGACAAAGTTGAATATCGACCCACGTGGATACGCTCTGGTGGAGGTGGCTTTCTCTTATAAGATGACCGCCGCCGGGTTTGTGCCGTTCCTTATGTTTTTCCAGCCTACGGCACGCATAGAGGCCAACGTGAGTTGCTACCGCAACGCCGGTGATACGTGTCCGGTTAATCAGCAGCCGCAGCCAATGCCTTCTGTGACGCAGCCACCGGTTTCTCAACCCCGGCAGCAGCCGGCAGAGCAGTCCGTGAAATTCTGCCCGCATTGCGGATTCAGGCTTCCGGCGGATGCTAAATTCTGTAGCAAATGCGGAAAACCGCAACCAAGAATCTGACAACAATTACTAACAATAAAATCAAACTGAAATGAAAAACTTGATGAATTTTCGAATGATGTGTGCCGTGCTTTTGGCGGCATTCGTGCTTGTGTCTTGCGCCGACAAGGGTTCCGACCTGTTGTCGATGGTGCCGAAGGAGACGAAATTCGCAGTGCTGGTGAAACCTCTTGACCTGGCAAAAAAAGCCGATTTGCAGAATCTTGCTTTGAAAAATGTATCGAAGGAAACTTTCGACCAGATCAATGCTTTCTTCAACGGCGATATGGGTGTTGACCCGGCGGAAGTGGTGATGTTCGAATATCAAAACAATTTCTGGGCATTGTTCAATGTCAAGGACGAAGGTAAGCTGTCGTCCGCATTGACGGATTTTGGTTATGGCAAGGAATCGGTCAACGGTTGCAATATATATTCTGAAGGTAGCGACAGGATTGCCGTGAAGGATGGGCTGGGGATGCTGACCACGGTCTATAATGCTGACCTTACCAATGTGGCTGGCAATATTGACCGTTTCATCAAATTGCCGGAAGGGCAGTCGGTGGTCTCGATACCGAAATTTGCTGAAAGCATGTCGGGAAAGGACGCTCATATATATCTGAATACCGGTGCTTTTTATGAGATGGCGCAAAAAGAGAATGGCGGTCCTTATGGCAGTCGTGAAGTGGCTGAGATGGTGAAGCAGATGCCGATGTATGAAGAGTTGATACAGTCGCACGCTTATTTCTCCCTCAACTTCGAGAAGAATGATTTGATTTGCCATAGCGTGGTGCTCGACAGCGAAGGAAAGAACATAAACGGAAAATTCAACTTAAAGAATCTCGACAAGGATATGCTCGAATTCTTCGATGAGAAAGCCACTGCCGTTATGGGATTCGCTATCCCGGATGAATACATCGGATTTATGGCTGATGCCATTGCCAAGGAAGCCGGCAGCGACCCGGCGCTCGGCAATATGGTCAGGAATGCGGTCAACAGCCTGGAAGGGAATATGGCGATAGGCGGCACGCTTGCCAATCTGCAGGACTGGCAAGCCAACGGCTATACGGCAGTTATAAAGTTTAAAAAAGACATGCTTCCGTCGGTAAAGACGCTGTTGGGCCAGCAGTTGGCAACTATGGGGGCTACTCCCGACAGTGAAGGGAATTATTCTGTTCCTGTGAAGCAAGGGTTGACATTGAACGTGGTTTTCAAGGATGACTATCTTTGCGTGAGCAATGCCGCCATTCCGGAGAAGACTTTCGCTTCTTCGTCAAACGCCGGCAAATTCTCGGGAAAGACTGGCGTGATTTATGTGGATATGCCTAAAGGCTCGATTCTGGCAAGTGCGGCTACGATGGCTGCCGGGGTTGATTTGAGCGGATATTTCTATGCATGGTCCGACGATGAGCAGAGCGAGGCCGTGTTGCATATCGACGATAATCCTGAAAGCAACATACTTAAACTTATCATAAAGACGGTTGACGGAATGAAATGAGCCGTTAAACGATACGGAATGCAAAAAATCGAATTGAAAAACGCGTTGCCGAGAGTGTTTGCTGGGCAGACTGGAATCCGCTCGGAGGTCTGGTTGCGTCCGGTGGCTTTCGAACGTGGCAAAAAATACTTGGTTTCGGCGGAAAGCGGTGGCGGAAAGTCATCGCTTTGCGCTTATCTTTACGGATACCGTGCCGATTATTCAGGCGAAATCCTGTTCGATGGCAAGGATATCCGCGGTATGTCGGTTGCCGGGTGGTGCGGCGTGCGGCGTGGCGGAATCGCCTATCTGCCCCAGGAATTGCGCCTGTTCCCGGAACTTACGGCATATGAGAATGTGGAGCTGAAGAACAGGCTGACAGGCTATAAGAAACGGAGTGAGATTCTCTCGATGTTCGAGCGTCTCGGGATAGCCGGCAAGGTTGACAGCCCGGTGGCCAAGATGTCGATTGGGCAGCAGCAGCGAGTGGCAGTGATACGTACTCTTTGCCAGCCTTGCGACTTCTTTTTGCTCGACGAGCCTGTGAGCCATCTCGATGCCGCCAACAACGCCATCGTGGCGGCGATGGTAGAGGAGGAGGCCGGGCGTACGGGTGCCGGAGTGATTGCCACATCGGTTGGTAATGATTTGAGTATCAAGGCAGAGGAGGTGCTTCGCTTATGAAAAGGTCGATAATGTGGAGGCTTCTCAGCAGGCACGTGAGCAAGACGCAGCTTGCAGGGTTTGCCGTTGCCAATATGGTGGGGCTTCTCATTGTGCTCATAGGGTTGCAGTTCTACGAGGACGTGCGTCCGGTGTTCAGCGATGAGGACAGTTTCATGCGGAAAGACTATCTCGTGATAACGAAGAAAGTTGGCAACTTGTCGTCAATCAAAAGCCTGTTCGGAGGCAACACCAATACTTTCTCCGAAGAGGAGCTTGAAGGGTTGCGCTCGCAGCCGTGGGTGCGCAAGGTCGGCGAGTTCACCACTTCCAACTATCCGATTTACGGGATGATAAGTCTTAGCGGACAGAACGTGTCGCTACGCACGAGCTTTTTCTTCGAGTCTGTTCCCGACGAGTTCATCGACACGGAAGTTGACGGCTGGGACTTCGATCCCGAGAAGCCTATGATTCCCATAATCGTGTCGAAAGACTATCTGTCGCTCTATAATTTCGGATTTGCGGCTTCGCAGGGAATGCCGCAGCTGAGCGAGAAGATGATAGGCATGGTGCCGATTATGTTCCGCCTTACCGGCAGCGACGGCACACGCGATTATGTGCCCGGCAAGATAGTAGGCTTTTCCAACCGTCTGAACACGATTATCGTGCCTGAGTCGTTCATGCGATGGAGCAACGCTCGCTATGCTCCCGGTGTGGTCGATCGTCCGTCGCGTCTTATTGTCGAGGTAAGCAATCCCGGCGATGTGAAGATGCAGCAATATATGGATTCGTGCGGCTACGAGATTGCCGGCGACAAGATCAACAGCAGCAAGGCAAGCTATATGCTGACCGTGGTGATGGCCATCGTGATTGCTGTGGGGCTGGTCATCAGCCTGTTGTCGTTCTTCATCCTGATTCTCAGCATCTATCTGCTGTTGCAGAAGAACACGCGCAAGTTGCAGGACTTGCTGCTGCTTGGATATTCCCCGGCACAGGTTTCTGGATTGTATATCCGGATGGTGGTTTATGTGAATGCGGCGGTCTATGTTGTTTCGCTTGTGTCCCTTGCAATTGTCAGGTCGATGTATCTGCCTTATCTTGAATCGTTTGCCTTGGATGGCGCGTCGTTTTTGCCCGCATCGCTTTCCGGGTTGCTGATAATAGGGCTGATTACGGCGGGCAACATTGTTGCCATACGCCGTAAGATTGCCTCATTGTGGTATGTGGAAAAATAATTTATAATCTATAGAATGGTGATGAAAAAATTAGTTTTGTCAATGGTTATGGCGGCTGTGGCTCTTGGTGGTATTGCCGCTACGAAGGTGGTGGCTCACCGTGGTTATTGGAAAACCGGCGGCTCGGCGCAGAACAGCATTGCGGCTCTCGTGAAGGCTGATTCCATCGGCTGCTACGGGTCGGAGTTCGATGTGTGGATGTCGGCCGACGGTGCTATTGTGGTCAATCACGACCCCTCTTTCAAAGGAAAGAGGATGGAGCAGACAAGTTTTGACGAACTTACGGCGCTGACGCTTGCCAATGGCGAGAATCTTCCGTCGCTTGAGCAGTATTTCGACGCCGCGCGTAAGTGTGGCACACGGCTTATTCTTGAGCTAAAGGTGCATAGCACGCCGGAGCGCGAGGCGGAGGCTGTCGGGAAGATTGTCGATATGGTGAAGAAATACGGCTATGAGGATCGTATGGAGTATATCTCGTTCTCGCTCAATGCCTGCAAGGAATTTGTGAAGCAGGCTCCGGAGGGCACTCCTGTGCTTTATCTCAACGGGGAGCTTTCTCCTGCCGAGCTGAAGGAACTTGGCATTTCCGGTCTCGACTATCATCTGTCGGTGCTGAAAAAGCATCCGGAATGGATTGAGGAGGCTCACAAGCTCGGAATGGTGGTCAACAGCTGGACAATCGACAACGCAGCCGATATGGTGTGGCTCATCGAGCACGGCGTTGACCTGATAACCACCAACGAGCCGGTAGTTCTTAAACAGCTCCTTTCAGGCACATACGGCGAAAAATAGCCTGCAGGAACAAGGTGGGGTTTCAAGGTCCGGTATCGGGACTCTGAACACCCTGCCTTTTTTGTTTTTAGGAAATGTAATTATTGTGATATGGAATTATGAGAAAGTGTATAACCGTTTTATTGACTGCTTTTTTGCTTGGGTGCTTTTCTAATTGTACGATTCCATATTCTTCTATATGGATTAGCAATGACACTGACGACACAGTAAAGATTTATATGAATTATAGGGATTCCCTTTTGCCGGCTTATATTCCACATAAGACTGCCGAATGGAAAGAGCGTTGTTCGCAATGTTTTTCTGTGGAATATGTGTTTAAGAATCCTCCGAAGTTGATTTATGGCAGCAAGGACGAAGGCGGAATACGGTTGGAAAGCGAGGAGGTGATTGGTAAATACACTTGCAGAGGCAGACAAGTGGAAGTGCTGGTTTATCCTCATAAGAATTTGTCAGGCAACTGGAATGAGGCAATCCATTATGGGATATGGATATTTAATCGTGACCTCTTGGATATGATAGAGGATGTGATGGTTGTGCATGGCTCCGACAGTACGCTCTATAAAGGAAGTGATTCTCTCCATGATTTATTTTTTAAAATGTACCGCAAAGGAGTGAAATTCGAATCAAAGGAGGATGGAGACAAGTTGATTGTCAACTTTAATAAATAGGATAAGATGAGAAGTTTGAAAATAATGGCGATTGCGGCGCTTTCATTTGCATTCGTGGGGTGTGGCCACGAATACGTCCGTTTTATTGTAGCTAATGAGTGTGATGAATCTGTGACAGTAGAATGTCGGTATAAGCAGAATCTGTTACCGGATGATAGTCTGATTGTTCACGAAGTTTATGATTTGCCTAATCAGCTGGAGCCTGTTCCGAAGTGGGCGCTTGTTTATTACGATATCCCGTCGGAGGCAGGGAGAGCGACAGTCAGCCCGGCAGAATATGCCGGTAAGGTGGTGATACATAGTAATGCCATAAGCCAGGAGGTGGAGCCGGGAAAGAAAACCAGTGTGTTGGTGAAGCGAAAATATATGCTGAACAAGAGGAATAAAAAGATGATTGCGAAGTCGATAGGCGCTATTTCGGTGGCTGTGGGCGGTGACACGGTCGTATATACGGAATATAATGATATTGAACGGTTGCTGTGGGGCTGTTATCGTTATGAATCTGATATATTCCTGAAAGTTGATGAAGAAATTCGACAACAATTATTTTAAGCGTGGGACTGACGCGATAGAACTCGGAAAAATCTTTTATCACAAGTGAAAGACTGGTTTTTTAACGATTGTTTGCATAAAATATTTGTGCGGACAATCGTTTTTCCGTACATTAAAAGCGTAAAATTTAACGCCATAAAAACTGTCGCTATGAGCAAATTCTATATCAAGATTACGCTAAAATCTGTCAAATAGATTAGAATGAGCTAAATATGGCATTTACTAAATATCTCTTTTAAAATAGAAGCAAAAACAAGGGTAAAGAATTATATGGAGGAATAAAGGTGATAATAAATCATTATCTTTGCAGAAAAATCAAGTCTTATGGATATTAATCGCTTGAAAATAGTGCTCGTTGAAAAGAAAAAAACAAGCAAATGGTTGTCAGAACAGTTAGGAGTGAATCCTTCTACAGTTTCAAAATGGTGTACTAATACATCACAGCCCCCTTTGGAAACTATAATTGGCATATCTAAATTATTAAACATTGACATTAAAGATTTGATAAATAATTATGAGTAGTAAAAGTAATGACCAAGGTCGTGCTTATGAATACATTTGTTTGCATTCTTTGCAGGATGCAATAAGTGCTATTCGTAAATCACAAATAATTCAGAATAGCAGTTATGAAGCTGCAGAACACGCGTGGAAGACATTGAGTACTGCGGAAAAGGCGTTATATACACTGAGTGCAAAGTCAACAATTGATACAATATTTGCATTAGAGCCAAATATTGTAGAAGTAGATGATGACACTTTGAATTTGTATATTCAAAGCGACGAACATGGTGAAGAAGCAGATGTTCGTGATATTATCATCGACCGTAAAGATATTGTTTGGGAGATTGGACTAAGCATAAAGCATAATCATATGGCTGTAAAGCATAGCCGTTTAGCAAAAAGTTTAGATTTTGGTCAAAAGTGGTATGGAGTTAACTGTTCTGAAGAATATTGGAACGCAGTAAAACCGACATTTGATTTTCTTGAAGCAGAAAAAGCAAATGGAACTTACTTTAGAAATTTGAACTCTAAAGAAGATGATGTTTATGTGCCATTATTGAGAGCTTTTATGCAAGAAGTAAAGACGCAAGTGAAGAAAAATGCAGATGTTCCTCGTAAACTTGTTGAATATTTACTCAGCAAATATGACTTCTACAAGGTTATTAGTATAGATAATAAAAGACTTACCACAATACAGTCCTTCAATATGTATGGGACTTTAAACCAAGCAAGTAAGACACAGAAGCCCTCGTTAGAAGTTCCTGCTATGGAGTTACCAACAACCCTACTTTATGTTGATTTCAAACCTAAAAGTAAGACTACGGTAATTATGAGTTTTGATAATGGCTGGCAATTCTCATTTAGAATACATAACGCAAAAGATACGATAGAACCATCTTTGAAGTTTGATATTCAGATTGTAGGAATGCCTCCTGCTGTAAATATAACTTTTAATTGTAAGTGGTAAAAATGAATTTGATTAGTCTTTTTTCTGGTGCAGGAGGGCTTGACAAGGGGTTTCATAATGCAGGATTTCATACGGTAGTTGCCAATGAATTTGATAAGAAAATATGTCCAACATTTAAAGCGAATTTTCCCGATACGAAATTAATAGAGGGAGATATAAGAAATATACCGTCAGATGCATTTCCCGACTATGTGGCAGGTATAATTGGTGGACCTCCATGTCAGTCGTGGAGTGAAGCAGGTTCTTTAAAGGGCATTGAAGATGCTCGTGGGCAGTTGTTCTATGAGTATATAAGAATTTTGCGTGATACCCAACCTTTGTTTTTTGTAGCAGAGAATGTATCGGGTATGCTTGCTAAACGACATGCGACTGCTGTTAGTGGATTTATGAAGTTATTTGACGAAGCAGGGTATGATGTTAATCTGAAAATGCTTAATGCCAATGACTATGATGTTCCAGAAGATCGAGACCGTGTCTTCTATATTGGCTTTCGCAAGGATTTGCATATAGACGATTATGAATATCCGAAGCCACAAGAGCATAAACCAACTTTGCGTGAGGCTATTTGGGACTTACAGTACACAGCTATACCTGCAAAAGAAAAAAACCATACTAACGGAAATGCTTGTGCCATTCCAAACAATGAATATTTTATAGGTGCTTTTTCGCCAATATTCATGTCACGCAACCGTGTAAGGTCTTGGGATGAGCCTGGGTTTACTGTTCAAGCAAGTGGAAGGCAATGTCAACTTCATCCACAGGCGCCTAAAATGATAAAGGTGGAAAAGAATTTGCAAAAATTTGTTGAAGGGAAAGAGCATCTATATAGAAGAATGACTGTCAGAGAGGTAGCTCGTGTACAAAGCTTTCCTGATGATTTTAAGTTCCTATATGATGAAGTAAATTATGGATACAAGATGATAGGAAATGCCGTACCTGTCAATCTTGCGTACCATGTGGCATTAAGTATCATCGAAACATTAAGACGACATAATGTCAATATAGATAATTTATGAATATAATATCACTATTTGCAGGATGCGGAGGTCTTGACCTTGGGTTTGAAAGGGCTGGATTCAATGTGATTTGGGCAAATGAATGTGATTCTTCAATATTTGAAACGTATAGAAAGAATCACCCCAATACCATACTGAATACAACTGATGTGCGCTTACTCAAAGACCAAGACATTCCTTCTTGCGATGGTGTTATAGGTGGTCCACCATGTCAAGCATGGAGCGAAGGTGGCAAACAGCTTGGATTTGAAGACCCAAGAGGTCAGTTGTTTTTGGAGTATGTTAGAATTGTAAACTTGAAAAAGCCAAAGTTCTTCGTCATAGAAAATGTACAGGGAATACTTGAAGATAAACATAATCAATCGCTGTCATTCATAATTGAAAGTTTGCAGTCTATAGGTTATTTCTTAAGTTATAAACTTCTAAATGCAGCTGACTTCAGAATTCCACAAGATAGATTCAGAGTGTTCTTTGTTGGAATACGAAATGACATACCAAACACATTTACCTTCCCAACAGCGATGACTGAAAAGAGTGTGACTTTAAGAGAAGCTATTGGAGATATTGTTGAGAAGCCAAGGCTTTTCTGTGACGAAAAGATTATGTCAGAACACCCAACAAGAAAAAATCATGATGTCTATACAGGTAGCTATGATGCAAAATATATGGCACGAAACCGTGTTCGCTCATGGAATGAGCAATCTTTTACGATTCAAGCACAGGCAAGAAATGAGCCACAGCATCCGCAAGCTCCCAAAATGCCTTATATTAGTCCAAATGTGAGAATTTTCGCAAAGGGATTTGAGCATCTTTATCGTCGGTTGAGCGTTCGGGAATGTGCAAGAATACAAACCTTTCCAGATAGATTTGTATTCATTTATACTGATATAAAAGACGGATATAAAATGGTTGGTAATGCAGTTCCTCCACGATTGGCCTATGCGCTCGCTGTTCAAGTACGAAAAGCAATGTTTTTATAAAATCCAAAAGTGCAAGTTTATAAGTTTATCAAATTAGACATTGAAATTATATTTCAATCAGAAATTAATGTACAAAGATATGATAAGTTCCCATTCAAAAGAAGCAGAAAAAACATTTATAGAATTATCTAAGAAAATGGATGAATATGTTGACTCTGCCCAAATAATGGATGAACAAACATATTGTGTTTAACAATCATTATGGTTTATGACGGCACGGACAGGACATATCGGCTATCTGTTGGCGGTGTGGGAGCTGCACTTCATCGGCAGGGACTACTTGGGGAGCGTCACGCACATAGCCGACAGCAAAGGCAACTTGGTGGCGGAGTACAGCTACGACGCATGGGGGCGCTTGCCGCTATTGGCGTGCGGTTAGGATGTTGGCGAGGTGTGCGGCGGTCGATTCGGTGGTGGAGGCGGTTTCGATGTCGGTAGAGTCGAATGTGATGGAGGCTTGCGAGTAGTAGGGCTCGCGGGCTTTGAGGTTGCCGTCGATGAACTGCTTCAGCTCGTCGTCGGTTTTCCCTGCGATTATCGGGCGTTTTGCCTTTGCTCCCGGAAGCGAAAGGCGTGCGGCGATGCGTTCTGTGGGGGTGGTGAGATACACGGTTATGCCTTTACTGTTCATCAGTGAGATGTTGTCGAAATAGCAAGGGGTGCCGCCGCCGCATGCCACTACGGTGCGCTCGAACTCGCTCACTTCTTCAAGCATGCGCCGTTCTATTTTGCGGAATCCTTCTTCGCCGTGGAGCGCGAACAGCTCCTTGATTGAGCGGTGGTAGCGGTTTTCGATATATATGTCGAGATCGATGAATTCATAGCCCATCTGCCGGGAAAGCGCGCGTCCGAGCGTGGTCTTTCCGCATCCCATATATCCGATTAGAAAAATTGGTTTCACGGCTGCGAAGTTATCCATATCCTGTGTATTTTTCAAGAGCATGTTCTCTTTTTTGCGTCCGGTGTGCAGTCTGTCGTCTTAGATTTGCAGAAAAAACCATGGAAGAGAGCAATCAGAACGCCGCTATGCTGCGCTACACGCAAAAAGAGATGCTGGAGGAATGGAAATTGAGGTCGGGCTATTTCCAGACGCAGACTGATTGCGAGCTTGTGAGGGATGACGGGATTGACCTTGACAGGCTTTTGCAGGCGGAAATCGACAGCCGTTACGAGCACCTCCTTTCTTGTGGTCCGATGGAAATGGTGCCCGTGATGGAGATTGCCGGAGACTGTATTGCCTCGGTTGACGGCAATTTGGCTGTGACGGTGGTGCTCCCGGAAGATTGCGTCAGGGTGGTGGAATTGGCGCTGCCGGGATGGAAGCGGAGCGTGACGCGGTTTTTGCATAGGTCGGATGCGAAAGCTGTCATGCAACGCAACGAATGGCTGTGTGGAGGTGCGGAGAATCCGGTGTGTGTCGTGGGGCACCGTTGTATCCGGGCATATTCAGCCGTGTCGGAAAATGAATTTAAGCCGGTCAAGGTGTTGGCAGTGTGCCGTCCGGTGCCGGGGACGTATCTGTTTGCACCTGTGGCGTGGGATTTGCTGCTTGGTAAAAGGAAATGAGAGAATTGCTTTTTGCCTTGCGCATATTTTAATAATATAGGCTACGGCTCGGCATGGCCAAATTTGAAAACTTCGTTTTCATTTGTCTTTGCGCTCGCCTTGCACTGTATTTGAATAATATAGGCTTCGGCTCGGCATAGTCAAATTTGAAAACTTTGTTTTCATTTGTCTTTGCGCTCGCCTTGCACTATATTTGAATAATATATGCTTCGGCTCGGCATAGCCAAATTTGAAAACTTTGTTTTCATTTGTCTTTGCGCTCGCCTTGCACTATATTTGCAATATGATATTGAAGAAGCTTTCCATATTGAATTATAGGAACATACCGGAAGCCTCGCTGGAGTTTTCCGATAAGGTGAACTGCCTGCTTGGCAATAACGGTATGGGCAAGACCAACATACTTGATGCCATATACTATCTGAGTAATTGCAAAAGCTCGCTTTCATCGACCGATGCCAATACTGTGCGCTATGGTGAGGAGTATATGCTTTTGCAGGGTGAGTATGAGCGTGCCGGAAAGACGGAAAACATATCTTGTGCCATACAGAAGGGGAAGAAAAAGTCGGTGAAGCGCAACGGCAAGGAGTATAAGCGGATGAGCGGGCATATCGGGCTGCTTCCTCTGGTGCTTGTCTCGCCACAGGACTGGAATATGATTGTGGGCGGAGGAGAGGAGCGCCGGCGTCTGGTGGACCGGATCATATCGCAGGGCGACAGCCGTTATCTCGATGCTCTTATCCGTTACAACAAGGCGCTTGAGCAGCGCAATGTGATGCTCAAGCAGGGGTGTGCCGACCCGTTGCTTTTTGAGACTGTTGACGCATATCTGTCGGAAGCCGCGCAGGAGATATACGCGTGCCGAAAGGAGTGGATTGTGAAATTCACGCCCATCTTCATGCGTTATTATAATTTCATAGGCAACAACAACGAGACGGTCAGTCTCGACTATCGCAGCGAGCTTAACGAAAAGCCGATGCTGCAATTGCTACACGACAATTTCCAGAAAGACAGGCTTTTGGGCTTCACTTCGCAAGGTGTTCACCGCGATGACATCGAATTGATGCTCGGCAGTGAGCTGATGCGGAAAATAGGCTCGCAAGGGCAGTGCAAGACCTATACTATCGCATTGCGTTTCGCCCAGTTCGATTTCTTGAAGGAGCTGTGCGGCATCACTCCGTTGCTATTGCTTGACGACATTTTCGACAAGCTTGATTCGCTGCGTGTGGCCAACATAATGAGGATTGTCTCCGACAAGGCTTTCGGGCAGATTTTCATATCCGATACCAACCGTCAGCATCTCGACGAGACCATCCGGGCTGTAGGCAGCAGCTACCGGATATTCTCGGTGGAGTCTGGCGTTTGTCGCAGTCTGCATCAGTAGGGATTGCGGCGTTAAATAATGTTATTTCGCACGATTCGACTTTCAAAATGTGACGAATCGTTATGAAAATGTTATTGTTTTATTTACTTTTGTTGTACAACAAGCAAACATAACACCATTATATGCTATAAGGTTTGAAGTTGAGAGTGTTTTAAATTTAATACTTGTTTAAAGGGCATTCCAAAAGGAGGATGGAGTGTGCCGGAAAGACAGGTATCGTTTTATTTAACTAATCCTCTGTATTATGTCTATGAGAAAGCTGACTTCTTTAATTGGGGCACTTCTTGTGAGCGTATGCCTTCCGTCGGGCGTTCTTGCCACGGACTATTCCACGATGAGTGTCGCCCAGAATCCGGTGCCGCTTTCATCGACCACGTTGGAGAACGCGGAAATTTCCGCGTTCACATTGCAAAAGGGTGGAAAACTGATTGACGGTGTGAAAGCACAGAAAGCAAAACCGCTTCTGCGTAAATCACAGGCAAAAGCGGCTTCGCTCAGTGCGGCAGGCGACCTTGCCGGCGAGTGGGTGCAAACTTACAGTACTCTTGTCTCTCCCGGCGCTGACGGCGGTAAGGGCGTGAAAATCGAGACAGTGGCGGATGAGCCGAACACTGTCAAGATTGTCAATTTCTATGATATGGGAATTGAAATAACGGCGACGGTGGATGTGGCTGCCGGTACTGTTTCCATCCCCAACCAGAAAGTCCTTGAAGTGGACCCGTATGGATGGCTCGACATTGTGGCGGTAGTAGAGGGCGACGAGCCGGGCTATGTCACTCCGGACCGCTCGCAGAATATCGAGGGCGTGATTAACGATGACGGTACGATATCCATCACTTCTTGGTGGGGCATATTTGTCGCTGAGGGCGAATATGCCGACGGGTATTTCGGAATATTCGGAAATACATTGTTTGAGCGTGCCAACGCTACGATGACGCAGAAATCGTTTTCCGACGACCCGATTACATATAATGTGATTGCTGAGCAAACCTCGCCGAACATACTTTCCGTAAAGAATTTCGGAAACTATGGTATGACAGTGGAGCTTGTCCTTAACAGAGACAAGACGGCGACAATAAGCTCGCAGATAGCACGTATGGAAAATTATGGCGACAATTTCTACACAAATGCCATAACCTACAGTCAAACGGGCGTGGCGACAGGATTTGCCGGAACGATTACTACGGAAGTTGCGGCTGACAACCGCACTGTCTCGTGGAAGGACTGGACGATGACTAATTCCACGAGCTATCTTGGAATCCTGACGGACGGCAGCGTCACGGTGCCGTTCGACATTTCTTATCCGGAATTGTCGGTAAGCGAATTTGAAGGAGAAGGAACGGAGGCAAGTCCGTATCTGATAAAGACATTGGACGATTTGGTCCTTCTTTCTGAAAAAGTCAATAATGTGCCAGAGTCGGAATACAATGCCACGAGCACGGATGGCATTAGCTATTCGTCAGCGTTTGACGGCAAGTATTTCCGCCTTGAGAACGATATAGATATGGGCGGCTTCCGCTTCACGCCGATAGGTGATGATTGGTATCATCATTTCTCCGGCACATTTGACGGTAATAATCATAAGATTATAGGAATCAACATATCTACAGGCGATGCCGGTTATGCGGCGCTCTTCGGGCGCGCAGGCGCGTCAAGCGTGATAAGGAATCTTACGATGGAGAATCCGGTGGTGATGGCGCAAAACAGCTTTGCCGCAGCCATAGCTGGATGGTCGGACGGAACGATTGACAACTGCCATGTGACAGGTGCCGAAATCGTGAACCAGGGCAGGACTACCGGTGGTCTGGCGGGTATTGTCGTCACCGTGACCAACAGCTCTGTATCTAAGTCAACAATCATCGGTCTTGGCGGAAACGCTGCGGGCTTTGCCAGCGAGGTTGACGCTTTGATTGAGAATTGCAACGCCACGGAAACAACTGTGGTTGTGGCATCTCCGGCAGAGACGTATCCGTCGGGCGGTCTTGTCGCTTCCTTGTACGAGGCTACTGCACGTAATTGCTATTTCTCCGGGACGGTTGACGCGGTCACGTATGAGACAGGCGGTTATGTAGGCGGTATTGCCGGTACATGCTACCGTGGCGCAATCGAGAATTGCTTCAGTGTGGGTGAAATCGCCACTTCTTTGCAGAATTCGGCTGCCGGTGGTCTGGCAGGGTCGCTTTACGGTTCGATAAAGAACAGTTACAGTGTGGGATCCGTTGTAAACGAATCGTCGCAGAGGGTTGGCGGATTGGTCGGCTCCGTAGGGTCGTATGAGGATGGCGAGGGCACAGTGCACCAGTCGTCGATAAGCGGCAGCTATACGGCTACGTCGGTTAAGGCCTACACAACCGGTTACGATGCCGAGAATGACGCGCGCGAGATAATCGGTTATCTTCAGGAAGGGGCTGCTCCGGAAATCTCCAACATATATTTCAACCGTCAGCTTTCCAATTTCGGCTCGGTCAAGTATGGTGTGCAGACTTCCGACCTTACTAAGGCTGCGGGTGTCGCCGGTTTCGACGCTGAAGCTTGGACATATGCCGAAGGGCAGTATCCGCGCCTGAAGGGGATAGATGAGAATGAGGCCGCTTATATGTCGGCTTCTGTCATTGCGATGAGCGAAGGCAATTCCTTGAACAAGATTTCGGGAGATGTCGAGCTAAGGCCGATGGGTAATACCGAATATTTGATGTATAAGGATGATGAGCTTGCAAGCGAAGGCTATTTCAGCTCGATTGTGGATGGCAAGATTCAAATCAAGGATGAATTCGGAGCCGACACGCTTATTGTCAGGAACGGGTCTGTAAGCTATCCGCTTGTGATTAAGATTGCTCCCATACCTTATGAGGGAGAAGGCACGGAGCAAAGTCCGTTCCTGCTCAAGACTAAGGACGATATCCTGACGTTGCAGGACATTACCAACAACAAGGGGCAGTATTTTGCCGGTACATACTTCAAGTTGGCCAACGACATCGATATGGAATACGACGAGTCGTTCGTAGGTATCTGTTTCGACCCTGCGGCTTCCTCTGAGTGTATGTTTGCCGGTACGTTCGACGGCGACGGTCATTCAATCTCACGGCTGTTGCTCGACAAGGTGGTATGGACTACCCGTCCGGAGGACGACACTACCGGTAAGGGCGGAAAGCCTGATAACACGATAAGCACAAGTACAGGTTCGTATGCCGGATTCTTTGGAAGGATTGGTGTTGACGGCGTTGTCAAGAATTTGACGATAGCTGCTGACGCGGAATTGACGTTCTGGTCTGCATCGGGTGCAATTGCCGGCGACAATTACGGAAGAATAGAGAATTGCCGCAATTATGCAGACGTGACGGGATATAGCAATAAAATTGGTGGCATTGCTGGACGCAATCTTAAAGGAGGCGTGATTTCGGGATGCTACAATGCGGGTGACATCTTGTGCGGATACCAGTATGCAGGCGGTATGTCGGGTGAAGACCAAGGCACTGTCGAGAATTGCGCTAATGCAGGAACGATTACGGTTGACGAGATTTCGCAGGCTTTCGCGGGAACAAAGATGCGTACTGGTGCCGGTGGTATTGTCGGCAACGCCAACGGTTCTATAATAAGAAATGTCGTAAATGCCGGGTCTGTTATTGCAGCCGGTGCAAGGGCTGGTGGTATAGCAGGCTCGTTTGGTAAGATTTCCCATACATTAGGTTCCGGCGTGAATGATATGAGCAACGCTATCAATTACGGTGTCGTTTCAACACCTGACATAACTACGATAGGTGCTCTTGCAGGATATGCCGGTACGCAAGGCGCAATCCAGAACAATTACTGGGATGCGCAGATAATCATAGTGAAGGCCATCGGTAATGCCGATATGGAAGGAATGACCGGCGTCGAGACTTCTGTTCTCACTTCGGGTACTCCTTTGGAAGGCTTCGATGCTCAATTATGGGATTTCACGGCAGGACAATATCCTGTATTGAAACAATTCACGGAAGAGGAGAAGATGATGAAGGGACGTAAGGTGATAGTGTCGATGAAGCCTGGTGTGACAGCCAAGGATATGAGTCAGAATGCCCAGTTGGCGAAAGAGGACGGTTTGAAATGGTCGTTGAAACGTCAGGAAGCATTTGCTATCGGAGGCACTTCGCTTTATTCTCCGGAGATGGTCGAGACTCTTGTGGTTGACACTGTTGTTGCCGATTGGGGCGATTATGTTAAGATGATAGAAATCAAGCGCGCTCCGAATGTGCCGTTGGCAGGAGCTGGCACGGCTGAAGATCCGTATCAGATATCCACCGCGGCAGACTGGAACAATCTTTCGGATTATATGACGGCGATTGCCGAATCGTTTGAAGGTAAATTCTTGAAGGTCACTTCCGACATCGACTTTACTGATACGGAATTCAAGATGCTTGCTTCCGACGGTGTGACAATGTTGCAAGGCTCGCTCGACGGCGACGGGAAACGTATCAGCGGCATCAGCTTCACGCCGACAGCTACGTTCCAAGGAGCTATATGCACGGTGGGCGAAGCTGGTGCAGTGTCGAACCTTACGCTTGCCGGTGATGTGGAGACAGCGATGGCTTCTTCAGGTGGTTTCACTGGCGAGGTGTATGGTACGCTTACCAATTGTGTCAACGAAATCAATGTCAATTCAACCAAAGGCAATGATGTCTCCGGATTCGGCAGACTTTATGCTACGGCTCGTTTGACCGATTGTGTCAACAAGGGTAATATTTCCGGTACGGGCACAAATATTGCCGGACTGTCGGCAGAGGTTGACAATGGTGTAGTGCTTGTGCGTTGCGGTAACGAGGGTAAGATTACCAACAACGGCAAGGGCAATTACACTGCCGGTCTGATTGCGGAGGCTAATCCTATCCGTTTGGAAGAGTGCTATAACAAAGGTGATATAGAGATTACCGATGTTGACAACACTAAGAATCTTGCCGGACTTATCGCTTATGCCAAATCAACGAGTACGAGCGTGGGGGCTATGGAGCTGTATAAGTGCTGGAATGAGGGTGATGTCACGGGCACGGCTGTTGTCGCCGGACTTATCGCGGCCACTAATTCTTCCACTTCGGCACGGAATCCGCTGATTCTTACAGAGTGTTATAATACGGGAAACATAACGGCTTATGCGACGAAGGCACAAGGCTCTACAAGCTCGCCGACTGCCGGATTGGTTGCCTTCTATAATATCGGGTCGCAATTTACCTATTGCTATAACACAGGAACGGTGAATTCAACAAACCAATACACGGCAGGTATCGCTGCATATCCGAAAGCGACTGTTCCGGAAGACGGCACGGTGGTAATACGTGACTGCTACAATGCAGGCGACATATTGTCAACTGGACATCATTCGGCCGGTATTATCGGTTATGTAAGAGATTATGTGATTGTTGAGGATGTCTATAATACGGGAAGCATCGAAGGCGGTCAGGGCGTTGCCGGTATTGTCGGGCGTTTGGATGGCGCTGCAAGTGTGGTTAAGAATGCTTGGAATTCAGGAACGATTGTTTCGTCGCTCAACCGTGCAGGTGGTATTTCCGGATACGGCACGGGAGGAACGGTGGAGAACAGTTTCAATGTTGGCGATGTTTCCACGACTTCTACCGAGCCGGGTACTACAGCCGCTTCTTCGGGATATGGAATTGGTGGTATTGCCGGACAGGGCGGAGCATCGTATGTCAACTGCTATAATATGGGAACTGTCACCGGTGCAAGCCAGGTAGGCGGACTTATTGGTGTTCCGGTCAAGGACAAGACACAGGTTATTCGTTGCTATAATGCCGGTAGCATAGTCGCTGAAGCCGACACTTGTGGTGCATTGATTGGTGTGAACCTTTCTAATGGTAAGCTTTGGTCGGAGGAAAACAAAGTCGAAGGGTCGTATTTTGTTACGGATTTTGGCACATATACAAACAGCACGGTGGGAACTGCTACGACAGTGGCAGAACTTGCCAAGTTGGAAGATATGGGCGAAGGTTGGACTAATGGCGATGAATATACGTTGCCGATGGTTGCGACTTTGAATACCGTGCCGGAAGCATTGGTCAATGCTGTGACAATAGGGTTTGCGGAAGGCGATACAAAGGATTTGGTTACTCAGAACTTCTTTGTCGGTGCGCCTGAAGGATTGACTTGGACTGCTTCTGTTCCAAATATTTCTTTCTCGGGATTCAATGCTGAATTCAGTCCGGAAGCATTTGTCGGCAAGGCTGTGTTGACGGCTTCTGCTGGCGAGTTGACCAGAGAGTTTGAAATCAATTGCGACAAGGAGGATGCCGGTGTCGAAGGTGTTGATGGAAGCAGAACTGTTGTCAAGGAGGTTTGGTATAACACTAATGGTGTTCAAGTTCCGGAACCTTCTTTCCGCGACGGTGCCGTATATATGGTAATACGCACTTATGACGATGGTACAATGGAGACTTTGAAAGTTTTCAATGTAGAATGATGAAATTGTAGTATCTGTATTCTAAAGCGGACGGATGAATAATGGATAGGCGGCATGGCCGTTACGTTTATGATTGGTTTGCATAAGCGTGGCTGCTATGCCGTTTTTTTGTTTGTTTTTTCAAATATTATCCAATTCCATATTTGTTTTACAATATTTAACATTTTACAAATCTCTGTGAGAAAGGCTGTTGATTGAAAAATATGTTTTACAGCATAAAAAAGTTGCAAAAAGATTTGGAGCGAGTGCGGTAATGGTTGTACCTTTGCATCCGCAACCCGAAAACGGGGCGTTAAGAAGAGCACATTGAGAGAATGCAACAGTAAGCGTTTCGAGACAAAGGAAGACGTATAAGGAAGAGGGCGGAAGCCCTCCGTCAAGGACAC
>JADIMC010000023.1 GCA_017694955.1 Candidatus Limisoma faecipullorum | reverse complement strand
AGATGTGTATAAGAGACAGCATCACATAGTAATCACCGGAGGAGAACCGTCGCTCTCCATCGACGAAAAGCTCATTTCAGGATTAAAAGCCGACAGAAACAGAAGAATAGCAATCGAGACCAACGGCACACGACCTCTACCAGCAAACATCGACTGGATTACACTGTCGCCTAAATCTGAATGCTCCGGTGAGAGTGCAAAACTTGCAATCAACAGATGCGACGAACTGAAAGTGGTGTATCAGGAACAAGACTTGTCTGTGTACGACAACATAGCAGCCACACACCGCTTCCTGCAACCATGCGACAGTGGGAATCCTGAAACTAATTCCGTAAATATTAAAAAAGCGGTAGAAGAATGCCTGCGCAATCCGCAATGGAGACTGTCATTACAAACTCACAAATTGTTAAATATACGATAACGACAGTACCATAAGAAATAAATTCAGGAAAAAGAGCACAATAATAATTACTCGTTTTTTATTGTTACAAAACTCTTTTTTCGTACTTTTGCGCCAATAACCAATTAGGAAATAATGAATTTTGAAATAATATTCGTACTGCTCGGTCTAATAGGTATGCTGGTCGCCCTCATACTGGACAAGATGCGCCCCGGCATAGTTCTATTGTCATTGGTAGTGATATTCATGGCGGCAGGCATTATAACTCCGAAACAAATGGTAGCCGGATTCAGCAACCGGGGTATGATTACCGTCGCATTACTTTTCCTTGTCAGCGAAGGAATAAGACAAAGCGGAGCACTGAGCACCATCGTCAAGAAGCTGTTACCGGAAAAGGAAACTACGGTGGTGAAAGCACAGTTACGGCTTCTTCCTCTCGTGAGTGCAATCTCGGCATTCCTCAACAACACGCCTGTAGTAGTCATCTTTGCGCCCATTGTAAAAAACTGGGCGAAGAAAATCGGTCTGTCATGCACTAAATTTCTGATTCCATTGTCATATGCCACCATACTTGGAGGACTATGCACGCTTATCGGGACCTCGACCAATCTGGTTGTACACGGTATGATGATAGAAAAGGGCCTGCCCGGACTAAAAATGTTCGACCTCGCCTTTATAGGCATACCTATAACCATCGTTGGTCTGGCATTCATCATATTGACATCGAAGAAGCTGCTTCCGGCAGAGCGTCCGGACAACTTCGAGGAAGAAGAAACCGATGCCGCTATAGAGAAAGGAAAGCATGTCGTGGAAGTAGTGCTTGCCTCACGTTTTCCCGGTCTGAAGCGCAAACTGAAGGACTTCGACTTCAAGAGGAAATATGGAGCCGAAGTGAAGGAAATACGTCAAGGGGGTCAGGTCATCACCAAGAATCTGGGCGAAGTAAGATTGCAGCAGGGCGACACGCTGGTCTTGATTGCCGATGACGCGTTCACCAGGACATGGGGCGATTCATCGATATTCCTTATGATAACCAACGGAAAGGAAATTCCGACCCGCCCCGTTCCAGTATGGAAGAAATGGACGGCTTTGGCATTGCTCCTCATTATGATTATAGGAGCGACAATCGGCGAGCTTCCGTACTTTCAGGAACGCTTCCCGAACGTAAAGATGGATATGTTCTTCTTTGCCGCCGTAACCGCGGTGGTAATGGCATGGCTAAAGATATTCCCTCCGAAGAAATACACCAAATACATCAGTTGGGACATTCTGATTACAATCGCCTGCGCATTCGCCATCAGTGCGGCGATGGAAGAATCCGGTCTGGCGGCTCTTATAGCCAACTTCATCAAAGATGTTTCCGGATCGTTGGGCGCATGGGGAGCGCTTGCTCTGCTTTATTTCGTCACACTCGTTGTCACTGAACTTATCACGAACAACGCCGCTGCCGCGCTCGCTTTCCCGCTCGCTTTGGAAACGGCACAGTCATTCGGAGTGGACCCTATGCCGTTCTTCATTGCCATCTGTGTCGCGGCATCGGCAGGTTTCGCCACCCCCATCGGCTATCAGACCAATCTGATTGTCCAAGGTGCCGGCAACTACAAGTTCACGGATTTTACGAAAATCGGAATCCCTATGGATTTGATTGTCATGATAATATCTATAACACTCATTCCCTTGATCTGGCCTTTCGTCCCGGCTTAAGGAAATAAATAACAAACATTCATTATGGAACATATCTACCCTATATTCGACAAAATGCTATCGCGTCAAGACAAGGAACGACTTCTTGGGCAGCGCGGACTGATGATATGGTTCACCGGACTTAGCGGTTCGGGGAAAAGCACCGTGGCGATAGCTCTCGAACGTGAGCTCCATAAGCGCGGACTCCTATGCCGCATACTCGATGGTGACAATATACGCTGCGGCATAAACAACAACCTCGGATTCTCGCCAGCCGACCGTGTAGAGAATATCCGGCGCATAGCAGAAGTAGGCAAATTGTTTGTCGATACCGGCATAATCACCATTGCCGCATTCATAAGCCCGAACAATGACCTGCGCGAAATGGCGGCTAAAATAATAGGAAAAGACAACTTCGTCGAAGTATATATAAGCACGCCAATCGAAGTATGCGAACAGCGCGATGTGAAAGGTCTGTATGCAAAAGCACGCCGTGGAGAAATCAAGGATTTCACCGGAGTGTCCGCACCTTTCGAAGCTCCGCAAAGTCCGGATTTAGAGCTCGACACGTCGTCGCTTTCTTTAGAAGAATCGGTAAACAGCCTTCTAAACTATATACTTCCGAAAATAGAACTGAAAAAGTAATAAACACATAAATCGATATGTCAGACTATAAATTAAGCCATCTGCAAGAACTCGAAGCCGAGTCAATTTACATAATACGTGAAGCGGCAGCCGAATTCGAGAATCCGGTAATGCTTTTCTCCATAGGAAAAGACTCATGCGTGATGACCCACCTTGCCGAAAAAGCGTTCGCTCCCGGGAAAGTGCCGTTTCCGCTGATGCACATCGACTCCAAATGGAAATTCAAGGAAATGATTGAATTCCGCGACAAATATGCCAAAGAACACGGTTGGAAACTCATCGTGGAATCAAATATGGAAGCATTCAATGCCGGAGTAGGCCCGTTCACCCACGGAAGTAAGGTGCATACCGACCTGATGAAGACACAGGCTCTGCTACACGGTTTGGAAAAATATAAATTCGACGCTGCATTCGGAGGCGCAAGGCGCGACGAGGAAAAAAGCCGTGCAAAGGAACGTATTTTCTCTTTCCGCGACAAATTCCAACAATGGGACCCGAAAAACCAACGTCCGGAACTGTGGGACATCTACAACACCCGCGTGCATAAGGGCGAAAGCGTGCGCGTATTTCCGCTTTCCAACTGGACCGAGCTTGACATCTGGCAATATATCCGGTTGGAGAAAATCGACATAGTACCTCTCTATTTCGCAAAGGAAAGACCGATTGTAGAAATCGACGGCAACCTTATCATGCCCGACGACGACCGCCTGCCGGAAGAATACCGCGACAAGATACAGATGCGCAAAGTGCGCTTCCGCACACTCGGTTGCTGGCCGTTGACCGGTGCCGTGGAAAGCGAAGCCGACACAATAGAGAAAATCGTGGAAGAAATGATGACCACTACAAAGAGCGAGCGCACCACTCGTGTCATTGACTTCGACCAAGATTCGAGCATGGAACAGAAAAAACGTGAAGGATATTTCTAAAAATCGAAAGGATATGGAAAGTAATTCAAAACTCAATATAAAAGAATTCCTCGACAAGGACGAACAGAAAGACCTGCTGCGTTTTCTGACAGCCGGTTCAGTGGATGACGGCAAATCCACGCTCATCGGACGTCTGCTCTTCGACAGCAAAAAAATATATGAGGACCAGCTCGACGCGCTCGAACGTGACAGCAAGCGAATGGGCAACGCTGGAGACCATATCGACTATGCCCTGCTTCTGGACGGACTGAAAGCCGAGCGTGAGCAAGGAATCACAATCGATGTGGCATACCGCTACTTCAGCACCAACAACCGCAAGTTCATCATTGCCGACACTCCGGGACACGAACAGTACACCCGTAATATGATTACGGGCGGCTCTACAGCGAATGCGGCCGTGATTCTCGTCGATGCGCGTACCGGAGTGATTACCCAGACACGCCGCCACACGTTCCTCATTTCGCTTCTCGGCATAAAGCACGTGGTGTTAGCAGTCAACAAGATGGACCTTGTGGATTTCGACAAAGCAGTGTTCGACAAGATTGTAAAAGACTATACGGATTTCGTGTCCACACTCAGCATACCAGACGTGACCTGCATTCCATTGTCGGCTTTAGACGGTGACAACGTAGTCGAGAAAAGCCAACGCACGCCGTGGTACAACGGCAAATGCCTGCTCGACTATCTTGAGACAGTGCCTATCGACCTCGACCGCAACTATGACGATTTCCGCTATCCTGTGCAATACGTATTGCGCCCGAACTTGGATTTCCGCGGATTCAGCGGTAAAGTTGCAAGCGGCGTAATCCGCAAAGGCGACACCGTAATGGCTCTGCCGTCACGCAAGATATCGAAAGTTAAGAGTATCGTCACCTACGACGGCGAATTGGAAGAGGCGTTCCCGCCGCTGTGCGTCACTCTCACTTTAGAAGACGAAATCGACATATCGCGTGGCGAAATGCTCGTCAAGCCAGACAACCTGCCATACGAAGACCGCAATTTCGAGGCTATGCTCGTATGGATGGACGAAGAAGATATGGACGTAAGCAAGCAGTTCTATCTGAAACAGACCACCAACACCACCCGTGCCCGCATCGACAACATAAAATACAAAGTCGATGTCAACACGATGGAGAAATCGAAAGTTGACAAACTCGTGCTCAACGAGATTGGAAGAGTTGTATTCACCACTGGAAAAGAACTGTTCTTCGACCCTTACCACAAGAACAAGCAGACAGGGGCGTTCGTCCTTATCGACCCTATAACCAACAACACGTCTGCCGTCGGTATGATTATCGACCGTGTCGATGCAAAGGATATGGTGCACGACGACGCAATAGCCATAATCGACCTGAAAGCTCTCGGTATCGACGAGTCGCATCACGAGGCAATCAGGAAAGTCTGTGAGGAATTGGCAAAACAGGGGCTTACAATCAAAATTAAAAACTGACAATTATGGGACTGACATTCGACAACCTTCCGGTAAACACTCTTGTGGGAGCCAATTGGAAGACATTCAAGACTCTGACCGAAGGTCAGGAAATCGGCGACAAATATAAAGGCAAATACCGCCTTACCAAGGCCGTATGCCGCTTGTTGAGCCTGCTGCAACCAATAGAGGACTCCGCCTACAAAAAGATTGCGGACAAGCCGCTCGAAAACGACCCTCTGTTCATCCTCGGACACTGGCGCAGCGGAACGACATTCGTCCACAACGTGTTTGCCTGTGACAAGCAGTTCGGCTATACAACCACATACCAGACCGTATTTCCGAATCTTGTACTGAAAGGGCAGCCTTTCTTCAAGAAAAATATGGCAATGCTGATGCCCGACCACCGTCCTACCGACAATATGGAGCTTAAACCCGACCTTCCGCAGGAAGAGGAATTCGCATTGTCGAATATGATACCCTACACTTTCTATAATTTCTGGTTTTTTCCGCAACGCTGGATGGAGTACTGCGACCGCTTCCTGACGTTCGAGAAAATCACCGAGGAGGAGAGGAAAGTGTTCAAGGAGGCGTTCCTGCGCTTGGTGAAAGTGTCGCTTGCCAACACGGGGGGTACGCGGTATCTGAGCAAGAATCCCCCGCATACCGGTCGGATAAAGACGTTGGTGGAAATGTTCCCTAACGCAAAGTTCATCTACCTGATGCGCAATCCTTATACCGTGTTCGAGAGCACACGCAGTTTCTTCACGAACACGATAAAGCCGTTGAAACTGCAGGACATCAGCAACGAGCAGATTGTAGCCAATATCGTGGAGACCTACAAGCGGCTTTACAACCGTTACGAGGCAGACAAGCATCTCATCCCGGAAGGCAACCTCTACGAAATGAAATTCGAGGACTTCGAGAAGGACGCATACGATATGACCAAGGAGATATATCAGAAACTCAGTCTCGGCGGCTTCGACAAGGCGGAAACCGATATCGTGAAATACCTCGACAAGAAAAAGGGCTACAAGAAGAACAAATACAAATATGAGGACGCCACAGTGAAAATCGTGGAAGATAACTGGGACAAAGCTCTCAAAGAATGGAGCTACTCCCTATAAATGACAACAGGCGGCATTTGATTGTGCCGCCTGTTGCTTTAAAAAGTTTTAAGCAATACGTCCTTCGCTGGTTCATATCCCTGTGAGGCAGACTTCTCCAGCCAATATTTGGCCTTATCTTTATCCTTTGCAACGCCTTCGCCATTATAGTAGCAAACGCCAAGATTGTACTGTGCATCGACAATGCCCTGCTCCGCTGCCTTGGAATACCAATATACGGCTTGTTCTTCATCTTTCGCCATTCCTTTGCCAAAAAAGTATAAATCAGCAAGTTGCACCTGCGCATTAGCTTCTCCTTGTTCCGCCGCCTTGCGATACCAATATGCAGCTTGGCTACAATCTTTCGCTACACCTTCACCATTTTCATAACATACCCCAAGATTGTACTGTGCTCTGGCTATACCCTGCCCAGCCGCCTTGCGATACCAATATACGGCTCGCTCTTCATCTTTCGCTACACCCTCGCCAATATAGTAGCAAGTCCCAAGATTGTACTGTGCTTCGGCCATACCCTGCTCAGCCGCCTTGCGATACCAATATGCAGCTTGCTCTTCATCTTTCGCTACACCTTCACCATTATAGTAGCAAGTCCCAAGATAGCACTGTGCTTCGGCTATACCCTGCTCAGCCGCCTTGCGATACCAATATGCAGCTTGTTCCTCATTTTTCGCTACACCTTCGCCCAAATCATATAACATAGCAAGTTGCACCTGCGCATTAGCTTCTCCTTGTTCCGCCGCCTTGCGATACCAATATGCAGCTTGGCTACAATCTTTTGCTACACTTTCACCATTTTCATAATATGTTCCAAGATTATACTGCGCAAAAGCATAGCCTTTCTCCGCTGCTTTATGAAACCAATAAAACGATTTACCTAAATCAGGAGTACAACCGTAGCCTTGTTGATAGCATATACCGAGATTATACATAGCCACAACGTCACCACGGTCTGCATCTGGTATAAAATCGTGAATTGTCTGAGTTTTAGCCACTAATGCAATGGCAATACTAAAAAGGATTACAAAAATTCTTTTCATTTTGGATTCGTTTTAATTCCCTATATAAGTTTCTTACAAATTAAAAAACAAGCCTATTGTTTTATTCCATATATAAGTTAAACATTCTTAATCCCCACTTCACAAATAAATCCTGCAATAAAGAAGATGCTACCCTCAGCATTACTTGCAAGGCAGCATCAACTTGTTCACAAATAAGATTCCACGGTTCAGAAACCTACGGCCTCAGCGATGGATGTGAAGCGGTATCCTTTTGAGAGCAGCGTTCTCACTAATTTGTCAAGATAAGAATCGTAAAATTTGTCGGTCCGTTTCTTGTCAGTGCCAAGATGCAACAAAAGGATATGACCGTTCAATCCGTTCTTTGACTCCTCTTTCATAATGCCATCGTAAATTTCCTTACTGTCACGATAAAATTCCAGATCAGGCGTAGTATAGTCCATACTGCTGCCTGTCCCGGGAGTGTAGTTAACCAATTGCAGTCCCATTTCATCCGCCCAGGAAGCGACAGTACTGTTATACTCTTCGAACGGAGGCATAAAATATCTGGCATCATCCGGCGTTATGCCATATTTTCCCATCACCTCATAGCACTTACGGATGTCGGCCATAAATGCCTCTTTTGTGACATAGGTAGTGTCTTCAGGATGCTTCCAGTCGATATACTGCAAATGCCCGTAACTATGGCTGCCTACATAATCGCCACGTTTCAGAATCCGCTTCACAATCTCGCCCTTATTCTCAAAGAAATCACCGGTGAAAAAAAAGTTGGCCTTCACATCGTATTTGTCAAGCACTTTCAGCACCACATCCGCACCTTCTGCATCCTTATGTGCTGTAAAGACTAACGAAATCGCCTTCTTCGAAGGATCAGTGCGCACAATTCCTCCGGAAGAATACAGATTACGGTCAACCGTTCCAGCTTGACGCATACCCTCGCTCTGCAAAGACGAAAGGAAATAGGTCATACTTGCCGTTCCGTCCATAGTAGGCTCGTTTGTGGAATAGTCGCCAATGGCATCGTGATATACCATATCGAAAGGCTGAAAACGCGCATAATCCTCAGGTTCAGCCCACGGCAGACCAGAAAGCGCTATGCCTCGCAAACTGTTGAAGATGCTTGAATAGACAGGACCGTCAACCAATCCGCCGGTAGCGTTACCAAGATGCTCGGCCACGTATGCCGAATGTGGCTGCGAGGGATAATCGCCACCATATGGCAGCTCCACTACCATCGAAGTACCCCACGGATTGCATCCGAACAGCCAATCACGCAAAGCCGCCTCCATCTCAATGTATGTGGAATCGCCTGTCAACTTCCGATAAAGCATGCACTGGGTAACCATTGCCGTAGTAAGGTTGTTGGAACACCATATCGTAGGGATTCCGAACATATAGGGATTACCTACAGCCTTTTCATACGTGCGGCTGATTCCGCTACGCATATTTCTGATAAATTCGTCCGACAAACGTTTATTGCCGGCAACCGAAGCTATCTGAAAATGCCCTACATTCATAAATGGATACCATTGGTAATGGCGCGCACTGTCAGCTCCCATCCATGGAGTTACAGGCTCTTGACGCCCATATTCCACAGCCTCACCCAAATATTTCTTATCACCAGTAAGCTTATACAGCTCTATGGCTCCAAGCTCCATATCATCAACCCAATTCACTTCCTCATATATATAGGAAGAAGCGACTGAAGCTGTCTGGCATACACCCGGCTTATCCACACCTGTCTGGTAAGCGTCGGCCGCCTTCTTTCTGATTTTTTCCGCGAATTCCGGATAGAATGGTTTCAATACTCTCGCACCTGTAGCAAAGCAAGAGGCAAACTTACCTGTAGTACTCGCCACGCCCGTAGTGGCATTCTTGAACTTTCCACGCTGCTGCGGCTCTCCACTACAAAAATATACAGGCCGTCCTGTTCCCGGTCCATATCCGTAATCCACCTTATCGGTTACCGGAGATCGAAACGATGCATGGTCACGGTCGTCAGCTATCTGGTTATAAAATTCGCCTTTTTCAGGATTCATACGGTCCAGCCAGTCAAGTCCCCATTTAATTTCATCCACTATATCAGGAATACCATTTGCGCCTTTATTCCCCATAGCATCGTAATAATCTCCGAACGATTCAGGGTTCTCCTGATAAGCGAGCATCATCTGGTACATTGCATTAGCAGAAGTTGTAGTGTATTGCAGATAGTCACCGGCATCGTGCCATCCGCCCCTTACGTCGATACGCTGACCTGACTTCGTTGGATGATATTCGATATATCCGTCATACTGATGGCAGGAGTCTCGCAAAAACGGATTGTAGCCACAACGCTGCTGACGCATATAATTAAGAACAAAATCTGCCGTGCCATTATAAACTTCTACATTTATCGGGAATACTGGAGAAATAGCCTCACCAGCTTTAAGATAATAGCTGCCACGCTTCTCAAATGACGAGAAATCCAAACGATATGTCGATTTCATTGTTCCATAAGTCCCCGTATTACGAATTGATGAAAAGCTGTGCACAGTCCTGCCAGTAATGGCGTCCACAAGTTCAAAGCTCACAATCTCGGATGGTTCCTCACTGATGAACACAGCCACCTTAACCGACTTCGGCAAATAACCCAGTTGATTAATACGTATCCATTGCCCTGCATTCAATGAAAATGCGACAAAAAAGAGAGTTAAAAAAAACAGAATCTTATTTTTCATATAAAATTAAATAATTATAGAGATTAGAATTTCAAATCAATATCATCATATATAATCGAGAACACCGCGGCATACCGTTTTGCCTTTTCTTCAACAGCCATCGGATAAGCCCGAGATGACGACACCATACGGTATTGCGCATAATCATACCCTCTATATTTAAAACGAACCATCTTTCCCGTAGCAGGAATATCAGTTCCTGTCAGTTGTGAAATCATTGCCGCGGATTTTTCTCCAGCCGTCATTATAGTCCTGCATTCCGGCAATCTGTCAAGAAAACCGAACAAGTCAATAGGTTCTACAATTTGCAGAAATTTATCAGAAGCATTACCTTTCTGACGTATTACTTTCACAGCGGCATCATACATAGCGATACCTCTCTCAGAAGCAAAATGCCTTATCGCATCCTCATCGTAACCGCCCGGCACTATGAATTTATCCTTATCATTATAAAACACCAAACCCATTATCCTCCACATATCGTTAGTCTTATTTGGATAATAGAATTTCATAGACCAACGGGTTTCAGGAGGAGGAAACGAGCCAAGCATCAACACCTTAGCATTTTCCGGCAAAAAAGGTTCAAATGGATGCGATTCAATTTCCATCATATTTCCTCGACTTCATTAAACGGTTGAATACCAGCATCAAAACAAATGAAAAAAAAGCGCTCACCAAAGCAAGCAACGGAAATCCGTCTGTAACGCCTAATGAAGCTGCACTTTCATCAACTGCATCTGCATTAATCAAATATGTCAACACAACCACCGAAATATTATTCAAGGCATGCGCCACTACAGGCACCCATACCGAGCCTGTCAGCAACAGTGCATAACCGAAGATTGCACCCATAATCATACGCGGCACAAATCCGTAAAATTGCAAATGGAATGCGCTGAAAACAACAGCCGCCACCCACACCGCAAGATGTCTATTACGGAAACTTCTTACCAGCACAGACTGCAATGCACCTCGAAAAAACAGTTCCTCGCCGATGCCTGTAAGAATTCCCATACAAAAAATGTTCATCATCAATCCCGTCACAGACAAGTCAGCCATAAGAGTATCAGTCACAACCTTAGCAGAAGCCTCACTATTCTTCATCCACTCCTCTATCGGAGACATCCATTCAGGCAACACCAACGACTCATTCCAAGCCACAAGATAATTGATTGCCGGAGTAGCGACAGCATATATAAGAGCAATCCATACATACGATGACAAATCTGTATTCCTCCCGAAGCTGAACAACAAATAATCTTTTCCATAGACAACAAGCGGCATTAACAGCGCCGGAGCTATAAACGCAAGGACATTTTGCAATACAACCGAACAACGTATTGTTGAAACCTCGTCCAAACCAATAGTCATAGCAAGCACAGCCGACAGCACAATCGACAGAAGCATCCCCCCTATCATAAGCGACACTAACACAGCCAATGCCCTGCCAGTGCACGAATTGCCAGAAACCACACCAAATGCAGCTTTCATTGCCCTATCATTTTCAAAAATTCATCCTCCCCTATAATCGGGATTCTCAACGACTTGGCTTTCTCCAGTTTCGACGGTCCCATATTGGCACCGGCAAAGACAAAATCAGTCTTTTTTGAAATCGACGAAACATTCTTCCCGCCATTCATTTCTATCATTTTCTTATACTCGTCACGGGAATGATGCTCAAACACTCCGCTTATCACTATGCTCTTACCTGCCAATTTATCCGACATAGCAGCCTTAGCCTCTTCCGATACAGCCATCTGCAACCCGGCAGCATTCAAGCGTCTGACAATCTCCTGATTGCGCGGTTCTTTGAAAAATGCCACTACATTCTCCGCAATAATCTCGCCTATTTCATCTATCGAAGTCAACTCTTCTACTGTTGAATTCATAAGATTTTCCATAGTAGCTGTGGCAAATGCCAATTTTTTTGCCACTGTTTCTCCAACATTAGGTATTGATAAAGCATATACCACCCTTTCAAACGGCACGGATTTAGATGCTTCTATGCCTCTGAGTATTCTGCGTGAAGTCAATTCACCTATCCGTCCGACTATTGTAAGTTTGTCATCAGTAAGGTCGTATATGTCAGCCACATTCTTAACCAAGCCGACCGCATATAGTTGCTCGGCAGTCTCTTCTCCTATACCGTCGATATTCATCATCTTGCGTCCGACAAAATGCTCTATCTTGCCCGTTATCTGCGGACGGCATCCATATCGGTTTGGGCATATCCACGCTGCTTCTCCCTCATTACGGACAAGCGGCGTGCCACACACCGGGCAATTTTTCACAAATTCCACCGGACGACTGCCTTCCTGACGCTTCGATTTGTCCACACCTACTATCTTAGGAATAATCTCACCCCCCTTCTCAACATATACATAATCGCCGTCGTGAATGTCGAGCTGGCGGATTATATCCTCATTATGAAGCGAAGCACGCTTAACAACTGTACCTGAAAGCAATACCGGCTCAAGATTTGCGACAGGCGTAATCACACCCATCCTTCCGGTCTCGAACGACACGAATTTCAACTTTGTCAATGCCTGTTCTGCCTGAAACTTATAAGCAATCGCCCAACGCGGCGACTTCGCCGTGCTGCCGAGAAAACGCTGCTGCTGGAAATCATTAACCTTGAAGACAAGCCCGTCTGTGGCGATTTCCAACTTCTTCCGTTCCACATCCCAATAATCAATGAATTGCTTCACTTCCTCAACAGTTGCCATCACCCTCACTGCATCCGAGACCTTGAACCCCCAGCGTTTCATAGCCATAAGGCTTTCATAATGAGTCTTGAACGGTAGATTATCACCAAGCAGATAATAAAAATATGCGTCAAGTCCACGGCGCGAGACCTCAGCCGGATTCAGGGTTTTCAATGTTCCAGCCGCCGCGTTACGCGGATTGGCAAGCAGTGGCTCCTCATTGTACTCACGCTCCTTATTGAGCGCATCAAACGATTTCCAAGGCATCAGAATCTCACCACGCACCTCAAAGCGTTCAGGATAATCATTACCATGCAATACCAACGGGATGCTGCGTATGGTTTTCACATTAACAGTGACATCATCGCCACGCACTCCGTCGCCACGTGTCACCGCACGCATCATTCTTCCATGTTCGTAAATTATGGAGATCGATGTGCCGTCGAATTTCATTTCGCCGACAATTTCCAAATTGCTGTCACCCTGCAACGCCGATTTCATACGACGGATAAAATCCTCCACTTCACCAATGGAATACGTATTACTTAAAGAAAGCATCGGACGCTCGTGCTCCACCTGCACAAATCCCTGTGTCAAATCGCTGCCTACACGCATAGTCGGCGACAACGGGTCTGCAAATTCCTTATGTGCCGCCTCAAGTTCCTCAAGACGCTTCATCATATCGTCGAATTCCTTATCCGATATGGTAGGTGCATTCAACACATAATAATTATAATTATGCTTGTTAAGCTCGTCACGCAAATGCTTTATCTCTGACTCGAAAATATCCATACAATATTCCAATTTCTTCACGAAATTAACAATCTTATCCCAAACTCCAAACACATCCTGACAAATATTTATCACAAAAACTGTACAAATTTTTTTTATGCCCCGACATTACTGTATCTTTGCGCCGGAATAATAATACATAATCAAACAGAATGGAATCTGCAGAAATTTTCAAATGGGTATTAGAGAACCTGAACTATTGGGTAGTAGTAATTTTTATGGCGATTGAAAGCTCATTCATCCCGTTCCCGTCAGAAGTCGTTGTCCCCCCTGCCGCATGGAAAGCAATGGCTGACGGAAGCATGAACATCGTGATGGTTGTGGTATTTGCCACAATAGGAGCAAATATTGGAGCTTTGTTCAATTATTATCTTGCCAAATGGCTCGGACGCCCTGTCGTATATAAATTCGCGAATAGCCGTTTCGGGCATATGTGTCTTATTGATGAAAAGAAAGTGCGTGATGCCGAGGAATATTTTCGCAAACATGGAGCCGCATCCACATTCTTCGGACGTCTGATACCAGGCATTCGCCAATTGATAAGCATTCCGGCCGGACTTGCAAATATGAAAATGGGACCGTTCCTGCTCTATACGACTCTTGGCGCAGGTGCTTGGAACATCGTACTGGCACTTCTCGGTTATTTCATTTACAAATTTACCGACTTGAAAACGACAAATGACGTGTACGAGTTAGCGACAAAATACAGCCACGAAATAGGATATGTAATTTTAATATTGGCAGTATTCGTGGTTGGATTCATCATTTACAAAGGATTAAAGAAAAACAAACCGGAAACCAATAACTGACCATAACAATGATAGTATCACCCTCTCTTTTGTCGGCTGATTTCTGCAATCTTTCAGCAGACATAGATATGATTAACCGCAGCGAGGCAGAACTACTGCATCTCGATATTATGGACGGAGTGTTCGTGCCGAATATCTCGTTCGGATTTCCGGTCATAAAGAATCTGAAAAACATCTGTACGAAAGGTCTGGACGTGCATCTTATGATTGTAGAGCCGCAAAAATTCATCAAGGAAGTGAAAGATGCCGGAGCGGAATACATGAACGTGCATTACGAGGCATGCCAGCATCTGTCAAGGGTGATACAACAAATCAAGGAGGCAGGTATGAAGGCTGGCGTCACTTTGAACCCGGCAACGCCTGTCGCTGTATTGGAAGACGTTATTTGCGATATAGACATGGCACTGATAATGTCGGTAAATCCGGGATTCGGCGGTCAGAAATTTATCCCCAACTCCGTAAAGAAAGTACGCCAATTACGCGACTTGATTGCCAAGAGCGGTTCTAATGCCCTTATAGAAGTCGATGGCGGAGTGAACGAAGAAACCGGACGGATGCTGAAAGATGCCGGTGCCGACATCCTTGTGGCAGGCAACTATGTGTTCAAGGCGGAAAATCCGTTGCAACGCATATCTACGCTCAAAAACCTTTAACCGGCCAATAAGCGATACCCGGCATAACAATTTCAAGCAGGCTTGATTGTTCTGCTCTCGATTTGTGTTATCTTTGCAAGCAAATAATATGCAATTATGCTAATTCCGAAAATAAATGTATGGCATCTTGCCAAAGACTGCACAATGATTCTTTTGGGACTTGTGCTCTATTCCGTTGGATTTTGCGGATTTATACTTCCTAAAGGCGTGATTATGGGAGGCTTGGCCGGTGTCGCTTCCTTGATTTATTTCCAGACAAGCATCCCTGTGGCCATTTCGTTCTATGCGCTCAACATTGCGCTGCTTGCAATTGCCTGCCGTGTCGTGGGATGGCAATTCGTGCTGAAAACCATTTTCGGAGCCACATTCCTTAGCGTGTTCATAGGAATTGCCCAACCGTTTTTCGAAGCATATCCCATAGCATTGCCCGAGACCTTCCTCGACTGTATCATAGGCGCCGTCCTTTGCGGAACAGGAGTAGGAATCGCCTTTACACATAACGGTAGTACAGGAGGCACCGACATCGTTGCGGCAATGGTGTCGAAATACCGCCAGATTTCCGTAGGACGGATGATTCTTTACGTCGATTTGATAATCATTTCCTCGTCCTATATCATGTATCAGGACCTTGACCGTGTGATTTACGGTTATGTAGTTCTTGTGTTCCAGTCGTTTATGACCGACCAGGTAATCAACAACAACCGGCAGGCTGTTCAATTCACCATATTCTCAAAGAAATGGGACGAAATTGCTACGGCCGTCAACCGCGAATTGCACCGCGGATGCACAATAATCGACGGTACGGGATGGTACACGCGCCGCGAGGTGAAAATGCTGATAATATTCTGCCGTAAAAACGAAGCTTTGTATATCTATCGCCTCATAAAGGCGTTGGATGTGCATGCATTCATATCGCAAGCCAACGTCAACACCATCTACGGCGAAGGATTCGACGAGATGAAAGTGAAAGCGCGCCGCCGCCTCGACAAGGACCACGCCGACGACGCTCCCCGCACTCAGTCCCCCGAATAAAACCACTTCTCACAAAGCGGCTTCCTCTCCACAATGCTGCATTGCGTGTTGGGGTGGATGTCGCATTCCGGTTGTCCTGCTAACGGCTTCATTTTGAGATGCAATCCCTTAAAGACTGCTGTAGCCGATGCATAGCCGATGCTATTTAATACGATTTCATTATACCGTCGTCAATCTTGCTGTCAATCTCCATAGGTTTCGTATGTTGCAGCTTGCGCCCGAAATCGAACGAATACGACACTTTCACATAGAATTGCGGGTTCATAGAGTCGCTGTAGCTCCAATTTGTAGCAAGGTAATTTTTCGCTGTTATGTCAGTTTTCTCGTACCATCCCTTGTTGAACACATTGCTGCAACCAGCCTCGAAGTACCAGCTCCGGTGTCCGTAGGTCATGAAGAAATCGTAGGAAGGCTTAATTTCATAATGGCTATCACCGTTGTTGAAACCTTTCTGCCTTGATTTGTACGATAGCGAAACGGAAAACTTACGGTAATAGTATGAAGCACCGAGACTGTAACTGCAATAATTACCGTGCCTGTCATAAAGACCGGTATAATTATAGCTGTCGTACATTGCTCCGGCTTTCAGCACAAGCGACTTGCCAAGAAGCGACAGTGACCCATTAACCCCTGCGCCTACATAATGCGAATCGCCTATTCCATCGGCATACGATTTTACTAACATTCCATTCTCTATGTTGTATGTACTTTTTGGCGAATCGAAATAATGTGTAGTATATGCGTATGGAGAAAGCATAAAATTTCCGAATACGTGGGTATAAAACACGTTGGCAAACATTGTGTTGTACATTCCCATGTCGGGATTTCCCCTTTGCAGCGTGATTTCATCGATTTGCTGCGTCGTTTCCGAGCGCATTGCCGCCTGTGCGGGCGTTGTAATATAGGATATATTGCTTCCTATGCGGGCGTGTTTCGACAAAGGTATGTTCAGATAAATGCTGGCAGTAGGGCTTATCTCCGTATTGCGCTTGTTGTCGTTCACCTTGTAGGTTTGGATTGTTCCCTGCACGGTTACTGAAAATTCATATTTATTTTTGAACAGTCCCTGATAGTATAGCGGCACATTTATGGTGGTCTGCCCTACATCCTGCAAGGAAGGATTTGTCCCGGTGTATCTTACGTGGCTTATATTCCCGTCAACCCTTGGGAAAAATGTCAATGTGCAGTTGTTTTTGAATGAATATGAATATTGTGTCCCTATCATATAGTTGTATGCATGGCTTTTTGCGTCATTGGCTATCGGGTTGAAACCGTCGGTCCGGAGCGCGTAGAGGCTGTTTGATTCCGTATTGGCATATTGGAATCTTGTACTGACCGCTATCATCTGGTTCTTCTTTATCTGCTTCCGTGCATACAGCATCCAGAAAGGCTGGATGCCCTTGCTTGTCGCCGATGACCACGATTCAGTGGGTGGCATCAATTCCGGCGTGTAGTTCAAGAAATCTGACGCTATTTTTTTAGGCTGTTTGTTGTAGTTCAGCATAACCACGTTCTGCAGCATAAGTCCGTCCGATTGATATTGCAGAATCCCGGTGGCTCCGAGGTTGTAGTTGCGCGACTTTCCGTCGATATAGTTACGCTCGCGCGACAGGTCGAACCCGCCGTTCTCCTCCATACGGTAGCTCTCCTTGGTGTTTGTCCCTTCGTTGATGTCGGAATATACGCCGTTGAGCAAGAGCATATAGGTGAGCTTTTTCTTGTTGAACACGAAGTTGGCGCGGTAGTTGCCGTTCTCGTTGAGGAATCCCTGAGTGCCGGAGAGCGAGACGTAGCCACCATACTCGTATTTCTTCATCACGTAGTTGATTATGGGGCGCTTCATGTCGAACTGCGGCAAAGGATAGTCGTAGAACTCCACTCTCAGCACGTCCTTGGGGCGTATGGCTCGCAGCTCCATATCGCTTGTCGGATGACCGTCGATATAGTAGGTTATGGCTTCCCCGGTTGCGGTGGAAGCCTTGCCCGAGCGGCGATCAACATCGATTCCTGGAATGTTCATGCTGTTGAGCAGCGTATAAGCGTCGTTTGATGCTTCCCGCTGGTAGGAGTTGATGTAATATTTCATCCCGCCTCTTGTGGTTTCCGCCATGTCGGCTTCCACTGTCACCTCGTCGAGCTTGGCCGTTCTGTCCTCCAGCACTATGTCGATTTCTGTCTTTTCCTTTTCTGTCCTTATTCTTCTTTCCACCGGCTTGTAGCCTGTCATTGTCACTTTCAGGTACACCGAGTCCGTCGGCTCGAAAAGCATCTCGAATTCGCCTTCGCTGCCTGTTGTCATACCATAGGCCACGGTGTCAGCCTTGGCAAAGATTGCCGCTCCTGGCACTGCGCGTCCCTCGAAGTCGAACACTGTTCCCGACACCGACCACATCGGCTGCTCAGCCATCAGACCGGCAATCCCGGCTATCATACTGGCAAGAAAAAAAGAAAGGCGTTTCATATTTTCAATATTAAATTAATGAATCTTTACCAAAGTGACGTACAAGTTACGGTTTTTGTTGCAATCTGTGGGTATGAATTTATTGCACTTCGGCTTTTTAACATATCGTGTCTCATAGTATGCCCACAGCAAATCCTCCAACCCGGCATAATCATTGTCGCGGTAGATGGAGCAAAGCTCGTTGTCGGTGCCGTGGTATTTGTTTTCCACACGTTTCATCGGGCAGCCGCCGTCGCATATCGGCAGCAGCTTGCAGTCACGGCATTTAGGGTCGTCGAAAGCGTGTCCGTGCAGCACATATTTGCGCAACTCCCTTTCGTTCAGCTTGCGGTCGGCTATGTTTCCGATTTCCTTGTCTTTCTTGCCCATATCCTCCCAACAATGTTATTTTGTCGACTTAATAACCTACATAAAATTCGCCGGAATAGGAGTTGCCGGAATCAGAAATCTCCACAT
>JADIMC010000022.1 GCA_017694955.1 Candidatus Limisoma faecipullorum | reverse complement strand
GGCAATTCGGAAGTGAACGGCAGTCCGCAACCTCCTCCGGTGGTGTCGCCTATTATTCTTACTCCCGGAATGCTTTTCATGATTGATACGAAATTGTTGGCCGCGCTGAATGTGGCGCGGTTGCAAAGCACCACGATCGGCTTTTTGTAGTGTATCCGTGATTTTGCAGGTTCTATGTAATAAGGATACGGTTCGGAAAATTCTTCGTGTCCGGGGCCGGTCTTGTGCGAGATGTATCCGGCAAGAATCCTCTCGTCGATGAATCGTGCCACGAGGGTCTCGACATTGGTCAGCAAGCCTCCGCCGTTGTCGCGCACGTCGATTATAAGACCGTCGGAAGCTGCGAGGTAAGCAAGTATATTGTCGAGGTTGCCTTCTCCTATTGTAGAGGAGAAGGAGCCGTAGTACATATATCCGTAGTTGTTCTGCAGTATCTGGTAGTCGATTCCCGATGCCGTGCGGTAGTCGAATCCAAGATAATGCTCTTTTACGAGACGGTCGTCGTAGTTGGCCGGGTATTGTTCCCATATCCAATAGCGCGACACATCGAAAGGGGAACTGAGGTTGGTATGTCCGTCTTTCAGTTCCATAAGCATTTCAGAGCAGACGCGGAACAGCTCCTCGTCGGTCATTGCGGGGCTGATTTTTTTCTGATAACGGGCTTTTACTTCCGTCCAGTCTACATCTTTGTATTTGAAGAAGCAATAGTGCTCGTCGAGCATAGTCCACAGTGCCTCGAAATTGCCTTCCGGATTGTCGGCATATTCCATTATGTCATGGCAGGATTGTAGCCACGGCAGCAGCATTAATACGGTGATTATGTTTATAATCCGTTTATGTATCACGGCATAATGTTATCTTGCCGGTTTTTCGTATCCGGGTATGTCCACTAATTTGATGTGGAATTTCAGGTTGGAGTATGGATAGATTGGCACGTCTCCCAAGAATGAGCCGGTAGAGCCGTAGCCTTGCTGGTAGGGTATCAGCACCTCGCACGAGTCGCCCACGTGCATGTCCATCATTGCTATCGAGAACCCGCTTATGAAGCCATTTACTTGCGAGCGGGCGATGCTGTCTCCGTATGCGGTTTGCGTGTACGAGGAGTCGAATGCAACGTCGTTGTACAATTGTCCTTTATACTTAATATCGACTGTGGAGGTGTACAGCGGCGACAAATTGCCGGCCGTGGCGTTGCGGTCGTTGAAATAGTGTATCAGTACGTATGCTCCGGCATTCCAGTCCGGAACCACAGTCTTGTAGTAGGGAGTGCCGTCGTCATTTGTGCGTGCTGCTTGCTGTTGCAGCCACGTCTGGTTTTCGTTGCGCCAGTCCTCATAGTATTCCCATGCGTCCTCTTCCGGGTCGAGCTTGCACGACGACACTATGGCTATCAATGCCGAAATGCACAGTAATATAGGTAATTTCTTCATTTTTTTACTCGTTAAAGTTTACTTCCGGGGCTTTTTCTGCACCCGCTTCTGCCTTGAATTGAGGTTTTTCCTCGAATCCGAACCATCCTGCATAGATTACCGTAGGGAATTTCTTTATCGCAGTGTTGTAGTCTTTTACGGCTTGTGTATAGCGTGTACGGGCCGTGGATATGCGGTTCTCTGTTCCTTCAAGCTGCACTTGCAGGTCGCGGAAGTTCTCGTTCGCCTTCAGATTAGGGTATGATTCCGTGACTGCGAGCAGCGATTTCAATGCTCCCGACAATTCGCCTTGCGCCTGTTGGTATTTTGCGAGGTTTTCCTCTGTCAAATCATCTGCGGAGAGAGTGATTGATGTGGCTTTCGCACGTGCAGCAACTACGCTTTCGAGTGTCTTTGACTCGTGTTCGGCATAACCTTTCACCGTGTTGACAAGATTCGGAATCAGGTCGGCTCTGCGCTGGTACTGAGTCTCTACTTCCGCCCACGATTGCTCTACGGTCTGCTCTTTCTCGACAAGAGAGTTGTAGTTGCACGAACTGAGCGTGGCGACAGCCATTATGGCTGTCGCAAACGCTGCTATTCTGTTTCTTAGTTTCATATCTTAAACTAATTTTTTAAGCAACTCTTTCATACTTACTTCCTTGTCGAGCACCGATGCCACTTCCGATGCCGGGATGCGTTCCTGCTGCATTGAATCGCGGTGGCGGATTGTCACTGTGCCGTCTTCCAATGTCTGATGGTCGACGGTGATGCAGAACGGCGTTCCGATTGCGTCCTGACGGCGGTAGCGTTTGCCGATGGAATCTTTTTCGTCGTATTGCACTTTGAAATCGAATTTAAGTGCATCGACAAGCTCCTGTGCTTTTTCAGGAAGTCCGTCTTTACGTACGAGCGGCATAATCGCTGCTTTTATCGGGGCGAGCGGAGCCGGCAGGTGCAGCACTACGCGCGTCTCGCCGTTTTCCAGTTTCTCTTCTTCGTATGATGAAGCGAATACGGAGAGGAACATACGGTCAACGCCGATTGATGTCTCTATGACATACGGTGTATATGATTGGTTCAGTTCCGGGTCGAAGTATTGTATCTTCTTTCCGGAGAATTTCTCGTGGTTGCCGAGGTCGAAGTTTGTGCGGGAGTGTATGCCTTCCACTTCCTTGAATCCGAACGGCATGAGGAATTCGATGTCGGTCGCCGCATTGGCGTAGTGGGCGAGCTTCTCGTGGTCGTGGTAGCGGTATTTCTCGTCGCCCAGTCCGAGAGCCTTGTGCCATTTCAGGCGTGTCTCTTTCCATTTAGCGAACCATTTCAATTCTTCACCCGGGCGGACGAAGAACTGCATTTCCATCTGCTCGAATTCGCGCATGCGGAAGATGAACTGGCGCGCTACAATCTCGTTGCGGAATGCCTTTCCAATCTGCGCTATTCCGAACGGTATGCGCATACGGCCTGTCTTCTGCACGTTGAGGAAGTTGACGAAGATTCCTTGTGCCGTTTCCGGGCGCAGATACACTTTCATCGAGCCTTCTGAGGTGCTTCCCATCTCGGTTGAGAACATAAGGTTGAACTGGCGCACCTCTGTCCAGTTCTTTGTCCCGGAGATAGGGCATACTATGTCGTAGTCGAGGATTATCTGGCGCAGTTCCTCAAGGTTCATGTCGTTCATCGCCTTCGAGTAGCGTTCGTGAAGCTCGTTGCGCTTTGAAAGATGTTCCTGTACGCGGGGATTTGTCTCGCGGTAGAGTTTCTCGTCGAAAGAGTCGCCGAATTTTTTGGCGGCCTTAGCAACTTCCTTGTTTATTTTATCATCGTATTTTGCGATTTCATCTTCGATGAGCACATCGGCGCGGTAGCGTTTCTTCGAGTCGCGGTTGTCAATCAACGGGTCGTTGAACGCATCGACGTGTCCCGAAGCTTTCCAAATAGTCGGGTGCATGAAGATGGCTGAATCCAGCCCGACGATGTTTTCATTGAGTTGGGTCATCGCGTCCCACCAGTATCGTTTGATGTTGTTTTTCAATTCCACACCGTTTTGCCCGTAGTCATAAACTGCGGAAAGTCCGTCGTAGATTTCGCTTGACGGGAATACAAAGCCATATTCTTTGGCGTGAGCTACAATTTTCTTGAATAAATCTTCTTGAGCCATATTCGTATTAATGTTTTTGTTCTGTTTTGAGCGGCGTTTGCCGGTGGCGGCATGCGCTTTCCATATTTTAAGGTGCAAAGTAAATGATTTTTTTCGATTTTATTCTTATTTTTGCGAGGGCAAAACTCCCGAATTGTATATATTTGGTAAATAACACGCTTTTTTAACGACAAAGCGCTATGGAGTATGCCGGATTCATTGGCTTGATATGATAGAAGATAACGAAAATATTGACGATTTGGCACAGGATGTGGCGGGAGAGGAAGCCCGTTCTTCCTATGTCGTGCCAAAGGAGAAGAATACGCATTTGTCGGGAATGTACCAGACGTGGTTTCTTGACTATGCGTCATATGTTATTCTTGAGCGTGCCGTGCCTCATATTCAGGATGGCTTGAAGCCTGTGCAGCGAAGGATACTTCATTCTATGAAGGAGCTCGATGACGGGCGTTTCAATAAAGTCGCGAATATAGTGGGCAACACGATGCAGTATCATCCGCATGGAGATGCTTCCATCGGAGATGCGCTTGTGCAGCTTGGACAGAAGGATTTGCTCATCGAATGCCAGGGTAACTGGGGTAATATCCTTACTGGTGACAGTGCGGCTGCTCCGCGTTATATAGAGGCGCGGTTGTCGGAATTCGCGCTGGAGACGGTATTTAATCCTAAGACTACGGATTGGACTGTGTCGTACGACGGTCGTAAGCCTGAACCGTTGACATTGCCGGTGAAATTCCCGCTGTTGCTTGCCCAAGGGGCGGAAGGTATTGCCGTCGGATTGTCGTCGAAGATTCTTCCGCATAATTTCAATGAGATTCTTGATGCGGCGGTAGCTTATCTCCGTGGTGAGGATTTTGCTTTGTATCCTGATTTCCCGACGGGCGGATACATAGATGTGTCGAAATATAATGATGGCGGTCGTGGAGGCTCGGTGCGGGTGCGTGCGAAAATAGAGAAGATTGACAATAAGACTCTTGAGATAACCGACATCCCTTATGGCAAGACGACAGGTACTCTTATCGACTCGATTATAAAAGCGCAGGAAAAAGGGAAGATAAAAATACGTCGTGTGGACGATAATACTGCTGAGCACGCTGATATAATCGTGCATCTTATACCGGGCACGTCGAGCGACCGTGCTATTGATGCATTGTATGCTTTCACGGATTGCGAAGTCAGCATCTCGCCGAATTGCTGCGTGATTTCCGACCGTAAACCTCATTTCTTGACTGTAAGCGATGTGCTGCGGCGGAGTGTGGACGACACGAAGGATTTGTTGCGGCGTGAATTGGAGATACAGCGCGGAGAGTTGCTCGAGAACCTTATGTTCGCTTCGTTGGAGCGTATTTTCATAGAGCAGCGCATATATAAGGATAAGGAATACGAGCAGAGCCGCACTATGGATGAGGCCATAAATCATATCGACAAGCGATTGGAGCCGTTCAAGGCTTCGTTTGTTCGTGAGGTTAAGCGCGACGACATCATCCGTCTCTTTGATATAAAGATGGGCCGTATCTTGAAATTCAACAGCGACAAGGCCGATGAGTATATAGCATCGCTTAAGGACAAGATTTCTGCAATCAATGAGAATCTTGAGCATCTGGTGGAATATGCTATCAGATGGTATGAGAATCTGAAGAAGAAATACGGTGCTGCCCATCCGCGCTGCACGATAGTGCGCAATTTCGACAATATCGAGGCTGCAAAGGTTGCTGAGGCGAACGAGAAATTATATATAAACCGTGAGGATGGTTTCATCGGGACAGGTTTGAAGAAAGACGAGTTTGTATGTAACTGTTCCGACATTGATGACATTATCATATTCTATAAGGACGGCAAGTATAAGATTGTGAAAGTTGCCGACAAACTGTATGTCGGGAAGAACATATTGTATCTTAATGTGTTCAAGCGCAACGATGTGCGGACTATCTACAATCTTGTGTATCAGAACGGCAAGGGTGGTACGGTGTATATGAAGCGTTTTGCCGTGACCGGTGTTACCCGTGATAAGGAGTATGATATGACACAAGGACTTAAAGGCTCTAAGATATGGTGGTTCTCGGCTAATCCGAATGGGGAGGCGGAGACATTGCGCGTGACGCTTAAGGATAAGCCTCGGTTGAAAAAATTGCAGTTTGATGTGGATTTCGCCGATATAGCCATTAAGGGTAAGGGGTCACTTGGAAACATGGTCACAAAGAATGAGGTGCACCGCATATCGCTGAAGGAGAAAGGTGTGTCAACCTTGGGTGGACGTGAAGTATGGTTTGACCCTGACGTGTTGCGTCTGAACTATGACGGCAGAGGGGAATCCCTTGGGGAGTTTAATTCCAATGACCGTATTCTGGTAGTGCTTAAAAGCGGTGAATATTACACATCGACATTCGATGCCGGGAATCATTATGAGGACAACATTCTTCGTATTGAGAAATATCGAGAGGGACTTGTCTGGACAGCTGTGCTTTATGATGCGGAACAGGGATATCCGTATGTGAAACGTTTTGTTTTCGAGCCTATCGCGAAGAAGCAAAGTTTTATTGGTGAGAATCCGGAATCGAAGCTGTATTTGCTCTCTGATACCAAGTATCCTCGATTGAAAGTGGTGTTTGCCGGGGCCGACGCATTCCGTGAACCGCTGATTGTCGATGTGGAGGAATACATAGGTGTCAAGAGTTATAAGGCCAAGGGGAAACGCATCACGACTTATGAGGTCGGAACTTATGAGGAAATAGAACCGCGTGAGATGCCGGAAGAAGAGTTGCCATCTGTTGATATTGATACGGAAACGGTGGATTCCGATGATGTGATTAATCAGAACGATGTCCGTGACGAACTCAACGGACAAATGCGTCTTTTTAGCACTGATGAGTTGAATTGATGGTTATGTGTAGAGGAGTGGTGCGCGCGTTGTTTTTTCTTGTGCTTTTCGTTGCGGGATTGTCATATGTGACGGCGGCGGAACAGGACGACAGCGTTGTACTTCGTCCTGCTGATATCTCTGTAATGCTTAATTTCGGCAAAAGCGGTAATATTGATACATATCTCAGCCAATTGCGGTATGAAGGCAAGCGGATGGAGATACGTGCGGAATTTTTGCGCGCGGCAAAGTTTTCTCCGGAAAACTGGATTGGCAGAGTGGAGGCTGCATTGTCGTATGATAATATCCGTAATCCGGCAGGTAATAATACGAGGCACACGTTGCTTGCCGATGTCGGCTATGGGTTGATGCGCAGGCTTGATGTGCATTTATTGCCAGGTTTGGATCTATATGCCGGTGGAGTGGCAGGATTTAATGGAGGTGTTACTTATGATCCTCGTAATTCGAATAATGTGTGTTCTCCTCAAATATATCTTAATTTGGGGATTACTGGTATGGTTGCATATTCGTTTAAGATTGGAAAGTTGCCGGTGACTGCGCGCTATCAGCCGGAAATCCCTGTGATTGGAGCGTTTTATCTGCCTGATTATGACCAATCGTTTTTCGAGATGTATTTAGGCAACTATAAGGATGCGGTGAATTTCGGCTGGTGGAAAAACCGTTTTGACATCGATAATCTGTTGACGGTGGATTTGCACTTCGGTGCTGCTTCATTGAGGGTTGGCTATCGCAATGAGTTTACTACGGTTTGGGAAAACAATATCAGTGTGCGCCATACTGTACATAGTTTTGTTTTTGGTATAGCATGGGAAGCGTTGCGGGTGAATTTGCGCAAGGGAATGCCTGATAAGGTGAAGATGATTCAGGCGTTGTATTGAATGTGATATGAAGAAAATAGGGATTTTATCAGACACTCACGGATGTTGGGATGATCGTTATGCGGTGCATTTTGCCGGTTGCGATGAAATTTGGCATGCGGGAGATATCGGCTCGGATGAAATAATCGACCGTCTGGAGGTTGTGGCACCCGTGGTGCGGGCTGTGGCCGGAAATATTGATGGCGCGGATTTCCGTTTGCGTTTCGGGACTATGCAGGAATGGATGACCGAGGATGTGAAGGTGATGATGACCCATATAGGCGGCTATCCTGGAAAATATGCTTCAGGGATTAAATTCCGTTTGGAAACCCGTCGCCCGAAGATTTTTGTCGCTGGTCACAGTCATATATTAAAGGTGATTTATGACCGCCAATTGCAATTGTTGCATATTAATCCCGGAGCGGCAGGCGTTTATGGCTGGCAGGCTGTGCGGACGTTGATTCGGTTGAAAATCGATGGTAGTGATATAAAGGATCTTGAGGTGATAGAGCTTGCCAAGCCGGATGCGGTGGATAAATGATAATTTTGAGTAATTTTGCACCTGTTTTTTTAGGTCTGTGTTCATATGAGTCTGTTGCGGCAGTGTTTTCCGGTAGTCAGTGTGATAATCGTCATTGTGATGTCTGTTTTGGACGGCACGTTGGTCAACGTGGCGTTGCCTTCTCTGACAAAGGAATTTGATGTTGAGCCTAATACTGCCATCTGGTTGATAAATTCCTATCAGATGGTGATTATGATGTTTTTGCTGGTATTTGCCGCATTCGGCGACATCATCGGTTATCGTAAGGTTTTTCTTTATGGTGTCACTGTATTTACCATTGCATCGGCACTGTGTGCCTTGTCGCAGAATTTTGAGATGCTGGTGTGCTCGAGGGTATTGCAGGGTTTGGGTGCAGCTTGCGTCATGAGTGTGAACACGGCGCTTGTCAGATTGATTTATCCTCCGGAAGTGCTTGGCAGAGGAATGAGCATAAATGCTATGGCTGTAGCGGTAAGTTCTGCGGCTGGTCCGTCGATTGCCGGCTTGATTTTGTCGGCGTTGAGCTGGCATTGGCTGTTCGCCATTAATATACCGTTAGGTATAATATCTTTCTGGATAGGCTATAAGAGGCTGCCGCGTAATGTGAGCTTGAAAAAGAAAAATGTCGGATTCTGGGGCTGTCTTGGAAATGTCTTGACGTTTGGCCTGATGATTTATGCATTGGAAGGTTTTGCCCATCATGAAAGCCGTGTGCTTATCTCGGTCGCTTTTGTGGCTTTTCTTGTCATCGGATATTTTTATCTGCGCAGCCAATTGAATGCGTCAACCCCGTTGCTGCCGGTGGATTTGCTTAAGATTCCGATATTTGCGAGGTCGATTATGACATCGGTCTCGTCGTTTATGGCGCAGATGCTGGCTATGGTCTCGTTGCCGTTCTTTTTTCAGGATGCAATGCATTTCACACCGGTGGAGATAGGCGTATTGCTAACTCCTTGGCCTATAGCTACGATGTTGACTGCTCCGATTGCCGGCCGTCTGGTGGAGCGTTATCATCCTGGGATATTGGGTGCGATAGGTATGGGGATATTCTCTGCAGGACTGTTTCTACTGTATTTTATGCCCGAAGGCTCGGATGTCGCCGATATATTCTGGCGTGTAATGATTTGTGGTGCCGGGTTTGGTCTATTTCAGACTCCTAATAACTTGACTATAATGTCATCTGCTCCGATGGAGCGTAGTGGTGGTGCGAGCGGGATGCTTGGGATGGCACGTCTTTGCGGGCAGACACTCGGCACGACAGCGGTTGCCATAGTGTTTGCAGTTATGCCGCACACTGCAGGGGCAAGGTTGTGTTTGTTATTTGGCGCGGTAGTTGCATTGATAGCCGGGACGGCAAGCATATCGCGTGTGACTCAAAAATTTGTAAATCCGCGTAACCGTAGTCGTCAATAAGTGATATTGCTGTTCCTGACGTGTGGTTTTGTGCGTTTTTTTGTAATTTTGTGAGAATTTTAGGTTTGTCAGATGCTTAGTTTATTGAAAAGGTATTTTGTATTTGTGGTAGGACTTGATTTGCTCGCTTTGGGAATAGTATTGATAGTCAGGTCGTCATTGGGAACAACTCCTGTTTCAAGCATAAATTATGTGTGCAGTGTCAATACACCACTGTCATTGGGTATGTGGACATTTATCACCAATATGCTGATGATTTTGGCGCAGTTGCTTCTGATTCGCGGGTGCGGAACGAGGAAAGACGTGGTGGAGATAATGCTTCAGGTTCCGTTTTCATTCATATTTTCGGCATTTATTGATATGAATATGGCAATTACTGGTTCTGTTGTCCCGTCGAATTATTTTGTGGCGGTAGGCGTGCTTTTGTCTGGATGTGTTGTGCAGGCAGTAGGCGTGGTGCTGGAGATAAAGCCAAAAGTTGCTATGATGAGTGCGGAGGGATTGGTGAAATACCTTTCGTTGCGCACGAATAAGAGTTTCGGGAATGTGAAGGTTTATGTGGATGTGACACTTGTCCTGATTGCAGTTTTGATATCTCTTGCTTTTACTATGCACATTGAGGGGGTGCGCGAAGGCTCTGTCGTGGCGGCGTGTATGACTGGCTATATTGTGAATTTTCTGAATCAGAGAGTTATTACGCGTAAGAATATCCAACGGATACTGCCGGCGTTTGTGCGCAATAAATAGTTGGTATGTTGACTGGATTTTCAAATAAGTATGATTGTTCTGCCCTCGACTTTATTTATATTTGCAAAAACATTGTAAGAAGCTATGTTGGAATATGTAAAAGGTGAAATAGCGGAAATTACTCCGGCATTTGTCGTGATTGACTGTGACGGAGTTGGCTATATGCTCAATATATCGTTGAATACCTATGCTTCGTTGCAAAATCAGCTCTCGGCAAAGGTTTTTGTATATGAAGCTATCAGGGAAGATGCTTATGTGCTGTATGGGTTTAGCGACAAGATGGAGCGGGAGATGTTCTCGTTGCTCGTGTCAGTGTCGGGTGTCGGACCGAATACGGCAAGAATGATTCTTTCGTCGTTGTCGCCGGATGATTTACAGGCAGTCATATCCTCCGGTAATGTCAGTCAGCTGAAATTGGTGAAGGGAATAGGCGCAAAAACGGCGCAAAGAATAATTGTAGATTTGAAAGATAAAATAAAATCAGGTAACAATACGTTATTAGTACAATTGGAAAGTAGTTCTGAAACTTTCGACGAGGCGGTGGCAGCCCTTGTGATGTTGGGATTTCCGCGTCCGGCAGTGCAGAAGGCAGTGGGCAAGCTGCTGAAAGATTCGCCTCTGATAAAAGTGGAGGAAGCCATAAAAATGGCGCTGAAAATATTGTAGCCTGAATGTATCGTAAAGGTCGTCTGAAATATGTCTTGCAGTTTGCGGCAGGGGTAGTGTTGTGCTTCTTCTGCGGCATTTTGGGCTATGCGCAATATAAGAAACCGGAAGTGACGCCTCCGCCGTCTGTTTTTGTGGGGAAAAATACAGGTGACAGCGATTCTACCGGGATGCATTATGATGTCAAGCCGACTGTTACTCCCGGTTATGATGAGTTGCTGGGGAGCGGCAAGCAGGCGGTTGACTTGAGAGACCCCTCAAATATAACGACGGAAGCGGTTTATGACAGCGAGACGAATTGCTATGTGATACATACAAAAATAGGTGACCGCGAGATAACCACTCCTTTCATACTTTCTGCCGACGACTATAACAATATGGAGCTCCGCAAGTCGATGATGGATTATTATCGGCAGAAAAATGCGGAATTGTATGAAAACAAGGATAAGGAAAAGTTTAATATCTTTGATATGAAGTTTTCTCTCGGACCGCTTGAAAAGGTGTTCGGTCCGGGTGGTGTGCAATTGAAGACTCAAGGCTCTGTGCAGGTGCAGATGGGGATAAAGTCGAATAAGACGGATAACCCGGCATTGCCGGCAAGTGCGCGTAGAAAGACATATTTTGATTTTGACCAGAAAATACAGGCAACGATAGATGCTTCTGTGGGCGATAAGCTGAAGTTCAATATGACGTATAATACGGATGCGACTTTTGATTTCGATTCGCAAAACCTGAAGCTTCAGTATGAGGGAAAAGAGGATGAAATCATAAAAAGCATAGAGGCTGGTAATGTGTCGATGACCACTGGCTCGTCGTTGATAAAGGGTAGTACTGCCTTGTTCGGTTTGAAAACCAAATTGCAATTCGGTAAATTGACTGTCACGGCATTGGTGTCGCAACAGAATTCCGAATCGCAGACTATAAACACAAAAGGTGGCGCACAGACTACATCATTTTCAATCAATGCCGATGATTATGATAAGAACCGCCATTTTTTCTTGAGCCATTATTTCCGTGACCACTATGACGAGTTCGCATCAAAATTGCCTTACGTCTCATCGGGAATCAGCATTACCCGTATAGAGGTGTGGATAACAAATCGACGGGGGACATACGATGAGGCTCGCAATATTGTGGGATTCATGGATCTTGGGGAGAATCACATACTTTCCAATTCTCATTGGATTACTGATTTATCCACGGAAGTGCCTAATAATAATTCAAACAACCTGCTTTCCGAGATAAAGAACAATTATCCTGACGCGCGCTATATAAGTCAGGTGTCGCAGGTGCTTGAGCCTCTTTCCGCTTACGGCATAGAGGGTGGACGTGATTATGAAAAGATTGAGAGCGCACGGTTGCTTTCATCTTCTGAATACCGTCTGAATGCTTCGTTAGGCTATATTTCGCTTAATTCGGCTTTGAATGCCGATGAAGTGCTTGCAGTGGCGTATGAATATACATATCAGGGGCGTGTTTATCAGGTTGGTGAGTTTTCCAATGACGTGTCTGATACACAACAGTCGCTGTATCTGAAATTGCTTAAAGGCTCGACTGTCTCACCACAGTTTGCAAACTGGGACTTGATGATGAAGAATGTATATTCTCTCGGTGCATATCAGGTGCAGAAACAGAATTTTAAACTTAATATCAAGTATTTGAGCGACACGACTGGTACGATGGTGCAATATTTGCCTGTCGATCCGATACGCAGCACTCCATTGTTGCGTGTGCTCAATCTTGACCGTCTTGACTCTAATGAAGAAACTAATCCTGACGGATTTTATGATTATATAGAAGGATATACTGTGATTTCCTCTCAAGGAAAAATCATATTTCCGGTGGTAGAACCCTTCGGCTCTTATCTTGAAAGTAAGATAACCAATAAGGAGGAAGCTAAAAAATATGTATATCATGAGCTGTATGATTCCACACAGACTGTTGCAAAGCAATTTCAGGATAAGAATAAGTTTGTGATGGAGGGAGAATATCAGGCATCTTCCGGCTCCCAGATACGTTTGAATGCCATGAATGTGCCACGCGGTTCAGTGGTTGTGACTGCCGGTGGTGTCACCCTTACGGAAAATAGTGATTATACCGTTGACTATAATATGGGTATTGTTACCATATTGAATCAAAGTATCATAGATTCCGGGACTAACGTGAGTGTGTCGTTGGAGAATCAGTCGTTGTTCAGTATGCAGCGTAAGACTTTGTTGGGGCTTGATTTGAACTATGCATTCAGTAAGGATTTTAATGTCGGGGCAACGGTGATGCATTTTTCTGAAAAGCCTCTTACTGAGAAGGTCAATATAGGCGACGAGCTTATAAATAATACTATCTGGGGGCTTAATTTCTCATATAACAAGGAGTTTATGTGGCTTACAAATCTTGTCAACAAGATACCGACGGTAAATGCTACCGCCCCTTCAACGATAAGCGTGCAAGGCGAATTTGCACAACTTGTTCCGCACAAGAAAGAGACTGGCTCGAATTCCGGCAGCTCATATATAGATGATTTTGAGTCGTCGCAAAACACAATTGACATACGTTCGCCATATTCGTGGTTCCTTGCTTCGACACCGTATGATCCGTCGGCAGATGCGCTGTTCCCGGAAGCTGCATTGTCAAACAACATTGATTATGGTAAAAGCAGAGCCTTATTGGCGTGGTATTATGTTGACCGTATGTTCACACAGCGTAATTCTTCGTTGTGTCCGGCCTATATAAGAAATGATTTGGAACAATTGTCAAGTCCGTATGTCAGGGAGGTGACTACACGGGAAATATGGCCTAACCGTGAATTGAATTATGGTGAGGCTTCAGCCATACAGACATTGAATCTGTCGTTTTACCCTGAGGAGCGTGGACCTTATAATCTTGATGCTGAAAACATAGATGAGAATTTCAATCTCCTTAACCCTGAGAAGCGTTGGGGAGGAATAATGCGTAAATTGGACAATACCGATTTCGAGACTTCAAATATTGAATATATACAATTCTGGATGATGGACCCCTATTCGGTAGAAGGCGATGATAATCCGGGAGGTGATCTTTATTTCAATCTCGGAGAGGTGAGTGAGGATATTCTGAAGGATGGTTTCAAATCATATGAGAATGGACTGCCAATTGACGGAAGCGCGGGGACAATGCGGGAGACGGTATGGGGACGGGTCCCGACTGAGACTTCTCTTACTTATGCGTTCGATAATACGGCGGGGGCGCGTGCTAACCAGGATGTAGGTCTTGACGGGCTTATCAATGATAGTGAATATGTGTTTTCAACCTATCGTGACTATCTCGAAAAATTGCGGTTGAAGCTGTCGCCCGCTGCAATAGCTGCTCTTGAAGATGACCAGTTCTCACCGTTCAACGATCCGGCCGGTGACAATTATCATTATTATCGTGGCTATGACTATGATGAGCAGCAGGCATCGATTCTTGAGCGTTATAAGCATTATAACGGTATGGAGGGCAATTCTCTGGGAGAGGATGACAACCGCGATGGATTATATCAGTCGTCACGAAGTGTGCCGGATGTAGAGGACATAAATCAGGACAACACTCTCAATGAATATGAACGCTATTATCAGTATCATATATCGTTGCGCAAGTGTGATTTGGTTGTGGGGCAGAATTATATAACCGACAAGCAGGTCTCAACAGTGCCGCTGCGTAACGGGCAGACTGCAGAAGTAACCTGGTATCAATTCAAGATACCGTTGAAAGATTACGATAAGGTTGTCGGTTCGATTTCTGATTTTTCTACAATCCGTTTCATCCGAATGTTTATGACCGGATTCAGGCAACCTACACATTTGCGCTTTGCAACGCTTGAGCTGGTACGTGGGGATTGGCGTGTGTATGATTACAATCTTAATTCGCGAGCCGATACCCCGGCAGAGGGGCAGCTTGATATGTCGGTAGTGAATATTGAGGAAAATTCGGGGCGTGAGCCGGTCAATTATGTACTTCCTCCGGGTGTCAACCGTATTGTCGATCCAGGGCAGTCGCAAATCACCCAGCTCAACGAGCAGTCGCTTTCATTAAAGCTGACTGATTTGAAGGCTGGTGACGCACGTGCTGTATATAAGAATACAACACTTGATTTGCGCTTGTATAAACGGTTGCAGATGTTCAACCATGCGGAGCGTTTCATTGATGATGTGAACGGTGATTTGGTTGATGGCGATTTGTCAGTATTCCTGCGTCTTGGAACAGATATCAAGAATAACTATTATGAATATGAGGTCCCGTTGAAACTTACTCCTCATAATGAGGGAGGGAGATTGTACAATACTTACAGCACCACGGACCAGTATATTGTATGGCCTCAGGAGAATTTTATGGATATAAATCTTAATGTTTTCACTGATTTGAAGAAAGCGCGTAATCAGGCTAAGAATCAGGAAGGCAGCGGTGTGGGCTATACGACAGTTTATAGTGATTACGACCCGGACCATCAGGGTAATAAAATCAGTGTCGTGGGAAATCCGTCGTTGGGCGATGTGAGGGTTGTAATGATTGGTGTGCGTAATAACTCTAATAAGGAAAAGAGTGGAGAAATTTGGGTCAACGAGATGAAAGTCACCGATTTCAACGAGGATGGCGGATGGGCTGCAAAAGCAAATGTCAATCTTGGCATAAGCGACATTGCTACTGTGAATTTTGGAGGCCATATTGAGACCGTTGGATTTGGTGGCGTTGACCAGAGCCTGGTAAACCGCCGGTTGGATGATTATAAGCAGTATAATGTGGCCACTCAAGTTGACTTTGGCAGATTCCTGCCTGAAAAAGTGAAGCTGAAAGCCCCGGTGTATTATTCTGTCACAAAGGAAAAAATATCACCTAAATACAATCCTCTTGATCAGGATATTCTGTTGAAGGATGCTCTCGACAATGCTGCGACAGAGCAGGAGAGGGATTCGATAAAAAATTATGCCATAGAGCAGTCAACGGTGAAGAGTTTCAGCATATCAGGATTTAATTTTGGTGTCACGGGAAAGAATCCTATGCCTTGGGATCCTGCAAATTTTACTTTGAATTTTTCGTTTAACAAGCAGGAGAACATATCGCCTACGATAGAATATGAACGTGTGAATGATTATCGTGGAAGTTTCCAATATAGTTATTCTCCTTATTTCAAGCCGTTCAAACCTTTTGCTTCGCTGAAGAGTAAATCCAAGAATACCAAGTTCTTAAAGGATTGGGAATTTAATTACTTGCCTACATCTATCAACTTCCTTACGAATATGTCGCGTTATTATTATGAGATGCAGTCGCGAAATGAGGCGGATGTGGATGTTGACATACCGGTTTCGGTAAGTAAGAACTTTTATTGGGACCGTCAGTTTGCATTGAATTGGAATATAACCAAATCATTGTCATTATCGTTTAATTCAAACACGATGGCAAGGATAGAGGAAGCTATGGGCGCAGTCAATAAGAAGCTTTTCCCGGATAAGTATAAGGAATGGAGGGATACTGTGATGAACAGTATCAAGAATTTCGGTACGCCATGGAATTACGACCAGACGTTTACGGTGACTTACAAGGCTCCGTTCAATAAGATAGCATTCCTTGATTTCTTAAATGCAAATGCAAGCTATAATGCCACATACCAGTGGGACCGTGGCGCTGAGGTGGAAGGCGAGACTGTTGGTAATTCGATAGCCAATAATGGAGTGTGGAATGTTGACAGTAAATTGAATTTCGAGACTCTTTACAATAAGAGCAAATATCTGAAGGAGGTGAACAAGCGTTTTGCGTCCAATGCTCGTAAGACAGCAGCAAAGAAGCCTCGTAAATTCCAGCGTACATATCAGTTGAAAGATACGTTGATAGACGTAAGGCATAATTTACGGACAAAGAAATTGATAATTAAGGCGACGACGCTACAGGGCAAGCCTTTCCCGTTGAAGACAAAAATAGTGGATGACAATAACATACAGATTCTAACTACTGGCAAGGAGAGCGTGAAGCTTGTCATCACGGAGGATTTGAAGAAAGATAAGAATATTTGGAAAGAGATAGGCGACCATGCTGCACGGTTTGCGATGTCGGTGCGTAGCGCAAGCTTTAAATGGCGTGACACCCATACATCGAACATATCGCAATTCATACCAGAAGTAGGAGATATGCTCGGGCAAAGCCGCAATTATGGACCTATGTCCCCGGGATTGGACTTTGCCTTCGGATTTACGGATGAGAGCTATCTTGACAAGGCAATTGACCGCGGATGGCTGTTGCGTGATGCTAATTTGACCACTCCTGCTATTTTTGCCAAGACTACGGAATATACGTTTGAGGTACAGTTGGAGCCGATACGCGGCTTGAAGATACAACTTACGGCTAATCGTACAGACAATCGTACGAATCAGGTGCAGTTCATGTATGATAATATGCCTATGACCCGTACTGGAAGTTTCACTATGACCACGTGCGCAATATCTACAGCATTACGAGGCTCTTCAGCAAAAGACGGATATAATAGTGATACATATAATAAGTTTCTGGATTATATACCCCAGGTGGCTAACCGTCTGGAAGGAATATATGCAGGCAAGCAATATCCTGTATCCGGATTCTTGGAAGGAACTTCGTTTGCAGGCAAGACGTATGATAATGCAAATGGAGGTGTTGACCAAGCGAGCAGTGATGTGATGATTCCTGCTTTCCTTGCTGCTTATACGGGGAAGGACCCGAATAAGGTGACTTTGTCTCCATTCCCTTCGTTGGCTCAGATATTGCCTAATTGGCGTGTTACGTACGACGGTTTGGTGAAGATTGGCAATCTGAGCAAGATTTTCCGCAGCCTTACGTTGACACATGCTTATCAGTGTACTTATAATGTCGGCTCATTCACATCTTATCTTAATTGGATTGGCGTTGATGGAGATTATGGTTTCACCCTTGATGAACTGACGCAGCGTCCGGTCCCATCTTCACCGTATAATATCTCATCAGTGACTATTACTGAGAAGTTTGCTCCGTTGATAGGGATTTCTGCTACGCTGTATAATAATCTTACGCTGAATGCCGAATATCGCGATAGCCGTACATTGTCGCTTAATTCTGATGCCGGACAGCTTGTAGAGGCAACGCAAAAAGGTATAACAGTCGGAGCTGGATATAAGATTGCGAATTTCAATACGGTATTGAAGTTGAAAGGCAAGCAGACGGGTGTGAACAATGACCTTACGATTAATGCCGATTTTTCCTTCCAGAATACTCAGTCAATCATACGTCGCATACAGGAAGGAACAAATCAGGCCACAAGCGGTACGAAATCAATAGCAATTAATGTAACAGCCAATTATGTGCTGAGTAAACGGATTACTCTTTCCGCTTTCTTCGACCATCAGATTAACAAGCCGTTGATTTCTTCTACTGCCTATCCTACGACCAATAGTAATTATGGAATTTCTGTAAATTTGTCATTAGCAAGATAAATCAGCTATGGTAAAGAATAATACACAGGTAAGAAGAAGCGCATACGACCGCATCTGGGAAAGATTAGCAGCTTATTATTCATCACATTGCAGGATTATGGATGTGATGTTTGTTGGGGTATTGTTTGTCGTGTTGTTTTCTGTGCGTGTCAATAATATAAATATAAAAAATCAACTGCATTCGGATGAAGTGTTTTCTTTGATGATAAGCACTTGCAATGATTATTATCATCAGTCAATCCCTGACGGCGATTATACAGGAGAGGAATTGAAAAAGATGATAACCGTTGATGATGAGGGCGGGATTGGAGGCGCGTTTTCTGATGTGGCGAAATTATGGAAAAATAATGGAGATGCTCCGCATGCCAGTCTTTATTATATGGTGCTTCGTTTGGCTCTGACAGGCTTTGACGAATTTGATGTGCATAGTCTAGTCTGGCGGGGCGGTGTGGTGAATCTGTTGTTTTTTATCCTTTCGTTTTGTTTAATGTACCAACTGTTGCGGCGTTTGTTCGGCAATAATACGTTATTGGTGCTTGCCGGATTGGCAATGGCATTTGGCAACTGGATGTCGATAAGAAACACTTTGCTTATACGAGAGTATCAAATGGCGGAGACAGGAATCATAATGCTGACATTGGTGGGGGTTGCATTGGTGCAAACTATCCGTGCTGGCGGTGTTGTGAATAAAAAGAAATTGTTGCTTATATTGTCGTTGGTGATTGCATATGTGATTTCTTTAGGATATTTCAATGCCGTTTATGTGTTGTTATTCGGTAGTGGAATAATGTTGTCGTGCTACAGGAGTGGGAGAAAGGATATTGTGTGGTGGCTGTTGCTTTCTGGAGTGGCGGCTGTTGCTATTGCGTGGATTCTGTATCCGGGTTTCTTTAATTTTCTGTTGCATGATTCTGTTCATAAGGAAAAGGCTTTCAGCAGCATTAAGAATCTGTTCAGATATCTGTTTGTCCGTGATTTGTCGTTCCAATTCTTTACGGTATATGGTACATTTATTATAGCTTTTGTTCTGCTGCTTGTTTTGGTGTCTAAAAATCGCAAATTGCTATTTAAGTCTGATAGGTTCCATTGGATTCCGGTTGTGACGCTTATATGTATGGCGTTTATACAATATGCTTCTGTATTGAAAATGCCGCGTTATTATTATGCGTTGATGCCTATGATGGCATTGGTTGTTCCTCAGGTCATAGCCTGCGTGCCTAAATCGTGGAAGGGGTATTTTGAGCTGTTGGTAGTGCTTTATTTCCCGATAATAACCATTATGTTCCCAGTGCGTGAGAATTATGGATGGGCGGCATTGAAAGCTAACTTACAGCGTCCGACGATTATTTATCATCTTAATCCTAACGAGGTGGTACAGCTTGTGCCTTGCATGGCTGACACTATTTGTTACTCGATAAGCGGTAAGGATTATGTGGATATAAAGAAAGACCGGACCACGTATGTGGCTACGAAGTTGCAAATAGGTGTGAATAATGACACTATAAAGTCGGAGAGGCGTATGATATGGGGCAAACAGATTTATTTGTACAAATTTGATTTTGTGAAAAATGAAAGCGATTAAATTGTGCATATTTTTAGTTGTGGCATTCTCATTGGCAAGTTGCGGTGAGGATTCTGCTGGCATTTACCGGATAAATGGCAGCCTTGTCAACGGAAGAGAAGCATCGAATGCATATTTGTATGTGTTTTATCCTGAGTATCAGAAGGTCAGATTAGAGGACAGTACAACTGTTGTTGATGGCGCATTTATGTTTGAGGGAAGGTGTGACCTCCCTGCAGAGGCTTATGTCGGGCTGGATGGGGAAATGCGGGACGTTTGTTCTTTTATCTTGACCGGTGCAGTGATTGATATGAAGATAGGAAATAACAGCTATATAGTAACAGGTACTGCTGATAATGATAAGTTGTCTGCATTGCTTACCAAACAGCATACAGCTGTTAATGAGCGTATGCGTTTACAGAAAGAGTATCAAAGATTGCAAGCAGACAGTGTCCTTACAAAGGCTGCAGAGGACTCTTTGCTAAATAGCTATCGTAACCAGTCTGTTGGCTTAAGGGAGTCGGTGCTGGCGGTACTTAATGACAAGAAGTCTTCACCGTTGCTGTCCCGTATGGTTTTCCGGATGTTTTCCTCATTTTTTCCGAAATCGGAAGCCGACTCGTTGGCATTGCTGGTGGAAAAGATGGATTAATTGCCGAGTACTCTTACGACACGTATCCCTGTACAGTTGCGGTCACCACGCAGCATTTCGTAAAGGTCGTATTTATCGATTACCACTTTCTTTTTTACCGAAGACGCATTAAGCAAGTGCGGTTTTCCGTCAATCATTTGTACTATGCCTAAATGCGATACGTCCAATCCGTCGATTTTTGTTGTCAGGCATATTATGTCACCGCTCTTCAGGCTGTCGATTACATCTTGTTTATGTAGGTTGTTTTTGCTGATATATGGGAACATATGCATATTGTATCCGCTTTCAAGATTTTTGATTCCCTGATAAATGCTGTCGCTTTTCATCGCCGGATATGAGTCGCGGTGCGTGGTCATATAGTTCAGCGACTTTATTTGTGTCTCGTATCTTGGTATGTCGGAGCTGATTTCTTTAAAAACTCCGCGGGCGGTATTCTCCACAATCCATGCGCTTATATAGTGGAGACGTGTGGTGTAGTCCCCGAGTTTGCCATCGTGGTATCTTACTTTCTCCAAATTGTCGGCATATGCGTACCATGTTGGCAGGTTTGATAGGGCTGTACGTGTAAGAGCTATGAGCGTTTCTACAAATGTCGTACAATCCAATTCGTCAATGTTGATTGTAAGGTATTCTTTGTCGCTTTCAAGTGTATGTGCGACATATGGAGTGCCCAATAGCTTGTTTCCGAAATATTCCATATATTCATTTGGAGTGGACAAGTCGGCTTCTAAAGCTTCTTGCAGCAAGCGGTTGATTTTTATGGTGTCTTGGTCGCAATGGAATCTGGTTGACTCGATTGTGAAAGCATAGCTATTGAAGCAGATTGCCATCAGGGTGATTATGAGATATATTTTTTTCATTGTTGTGTTATTTTTCTGCGAAAATAATATTTTTTATCCGATTTGCAATGTTTGGAGCATAAAAAAGGATGCGTCCAACTGATAGGGCGCATCCTTTTTGGAGATTTCAAAACGTTTATCGAACCATTAATTTAGCAATCTTTACAGAATTGTCGGAAGTGACTTTTATTATGTACATTCCGTTCATTCCGTCAGTTGGAATTGAAGCTTCGCCATTGCAGTTTAATTCTGCCACTTTCGCACCATTTAGGCTGTAAATGCTGACTGTAGCCTGTCCTTCTACTGCGATGCTTACTGATTCACCAGCTTTTACGGGGTTGGGATAAACCTTTACGGTCTGGTTTTCGGCAACTGCGTTTGTAATGCCTCCCTGTTTAGTGTAGCATGCCTCGAAAGCCGGGATTTGTATCTCGAACTCCTCACCTTTTGCGGAGGCTCCCAAGTCAATCCTGAGGGTGTTGAGGGTTATCGGGTATATGCCTATGTCTTCCGTGTCACACCAGTCTTTGGGGCTCATTATTATTTCGGTGATTTGGTTCTTCGGCATCTCGTCTGCCTCGTAGCCTGTCCATGCCGTCCCCTTCTCCCCCAGGGCGTTTGTCGCCGTCATGGACACTTTCTTGACGGATGCGTTCCCCGGGTTTATGAGTATCCTGAACTCATCCGGGAGACTCCATACCGCGAGGGCATTGAAATTGAGAGTGATGTTGGCGCCACGGCTGGAGCCGTTGCCCGTGTAGTTGAACTTGAAGCCGTTATCCATG
>JADIMC010000021.1 GCA_017694955.1 Candidatus Limisoma faecipullorum | reverse complement strand
TTGTAATCCGGATGCTCATCCAATGCTTCAAGCAGATTCTCGCACTGTTGGCGTGGCGGAACACTGTCAAGTGTCGCCGGATGGAATGTGGCGAGCAGCGATTTGTCAGGAATGGTAGTGCCAATCTCTTTCTCAAGCTCTTCTCGCGGAATATAGTCCGTGTGCATTATGTTGTAAACACCTATTGCGCCGGTGTTTATCACGTGTGCCGGATTTTCTCCCAATTGTATCACCCTCCGGCGGTATTCTTCTGTTTCCGTCAGGTGGATGTGGCTCATTTTTGTTATGGAATGGCGTATGCTTTCGTCGTAAGCCCCGCGGCTGACTGCCCCTCCGGCGATATGGGCTATGGGTATGCGGAATATGAGTGCAGCGCTTGCTGTTGCGAGCATTTCATAGCGGTCGCCGAGGATTATGAGCAAATCCGGCCGCAGCTCGTTGAATGCTTGTGCCATACCTGCCATACATTCACTCATTGCCGTGACTGTTCCGATGGGGGTGTCGGTATCGACTGTCATCGGTACTCGCCGCGTAATACGCAAGCCGTCGCGCTCTATTTCGCGCCATGTGGCGCCATAGCGGTCTGAAAGGTGCATATTGGTGGCTATGATTTGTAAGTCCACGTCATTGCGGTCATTCAAAGCCCGGGCTATTCCGCTGAGCAGTCCCCAGTCGGCGCGTGTGCCTGTCGCTATGCATATTTTCCGCCTCATATTGTCTGTTTGGTTTTTTGCAAAAAAATTACAGTTCGATGAGTTCGTCGTAGGCGAAGTCGCGTGCGGCACGCTTACCGAGCACCTCGTCCCAGCGCATCGGCGAGATTCCGTTGCCGGGGCGCTTTACGGTGATGTTTTCTTCCGTAAGCAGCTCGCCCTTGCGTATGTCGCGTGCAGCCACGATACTTTTGCGTGCCACGATGATGTTCGGACGCTCTGATTCGGTCACGTGTTTTTTGCCGTTGCCGAGAGCCTGTTCAATGTTACGTATGGCATCAACCATTGATTTCAGCTCGTCAGGTTCGAGAGATGCCTTGTGGTCTGGACCCGGCATTGTCTTGTCGAGGGTGAAATGCTTCTCTATAACTTTCGCTCCCAAAGCCACAGCCGCGATGGGTACCTCGATGCCTTTCGTGTGGTCGGAATATCCTACGGCAACGCCGAGCGTGTCGCGGATGTCGAGCATCGCGCGCAGGTTCACGTCGCTCATCGGTGTGGGGTATTCCGTGTTGCAGTGCAGCACGGTGATGTCGTTGCGTTGCAATCCCCCTTGCTCAAGCACTCGCAAAGCCGCCTCGATTTCCTGCATCTCGCACATTCCGGTGGACAGAATCACTTTCCTGCCTTTCGACGCTATTTTGCGCAAATATGGCAGGTTGGTGATTTCCCCGGAAGGAATCTTGTAGTAGTCCATGTCGAGGGGTTCGAGCACGTCGATTGAAACCAAGTCGAACGGTGTGCTCAGGAATCCGATGCCCGCCTTGTCGCAATATTCTTTCAATGGACGGTAGTCGGTGAGCGGCAAATGGATGGCCTTGCACATCTCCAACTGGCTCTCTCCCTCGCCGGTAGTCTCTTTCTGGTATTCGGCTTTCGGTGCGAATGTGGAAATGACAAGCTCCGGTTTTGCCGTCTGGAATTTCACGTAGTCGGCTCCTGCGCGTTTTGCCTCGTCAACCATTTTCAGTGCAAGGTCGTAATTGCCGTTATGGTTAACTCCGGCTTCTGCTATTATTATTACTTTATCGGTTTTCATCTTCGTAGAACATTACTTCACTGAAATATCGTGCCATCAGCGCATTGTCGCGCCAATCGTCGCATACAGCGGCCTCGCGTCCGAGCCATTCCGCAAGAATCATTTCAGGTATGGCGGCTCCGGCATTGATGGAGCATATTACCCCTCCTCCGAGCCGCGGGTTTATTTCCATCAGAAGATAGCGGTCGCGAGCTTTGTCGTGGATGAATTGTATGGTGACAGGACCTTCGAGACCCAGTTTCTCCAATATCATCGTGGCACAGCCGATAAGCTCCGGTATGCGCCGTGTGATGGTGCGGTCAACCTCTCCGCCTGAAGTGGATATGCGCAAGCGCGGAACGGCGCATAGGACACGGTTGCTTACGGTCGATACGTAGCAATCCACCGTGTATTCGTCGCGATTGCTGATATATTCCTGTATCAGATAGTTGTCAATGTCGGGAATTGTCCCCAAATCTTCAGCGTTGTTTGCTATTTTTATGCCTTTTGAAGCAGAGCCTTCGCGCGGTTTCAATATGGCCGGGAAATGGCAACTCTCCTTGCGGTATGTGGCCGGGATGGCGAATCCGTTGCGCTCGAACAACTCGGCGGCTACTACCTTGTCGAACATCGCGTGTGCCACTTCGTATGGAGATACAGGAATGAAAACTTCCGGATGCATCTCTTTCAGCCGTGAGCAGATTTCTATTGCACCGTCAACAAATGGCAGGACTATGCCGATGTCATGGCGTCGTATGGTTGCCGACAGGTTGTCGTAGATGCCGGGATCACTCCAGCGCATGCCTTCTACAACCGTGCCTACACAGGCAATCGGGACTTCCTTTATTATTTCGGAGCTGAAAATGTTCACTTCTATGCCCATCCGTTTTCCGGCTTCGATAAGCAGCCGTGCGAGCGAGACACGTTTCGCTCCGCCGAGCATCAGTATGTTGGCTTGTCTTTTCATTACCGGTTGTAGATGTCGTATTTGTATTTCGCGAGATTTGCCGGGTCGGAGAACCACGTTATGGTTTCCCGCAGACCGTCTTCAATCGAATATTGCGGACGCCAGTCGGTCAGGCTGCATATTTTCGTGTTATCGCCGAACAGACGGAACACTTCGGAGTTTTTCGGACGGAGCCTGGCGGCATCCTGTACATATTCCACATCGGCATCCATAAGCCGTCGTATCAGCTCAAGAGTGTCGCGCATCGATATTTCGCTGTTGCTGCAAATGTTGATTTCCTGACCTTCGATGCCTTTGGCTTTTGCCAGCGCAATGAATCCGCGGCATGTGTCTTTCACGAAGTTGAAATCACGTGTGGGGGTGAGGTCTCCTACTTTTATCTGCTTCACCCCGTTGGCAATCTGAGTGATTATCGTGGGGATTATGGCGCGTGCCGACTGGCGTGGACCGTATGTGTTGAACGGACGCGCAACGACAACCGGCAGGTTGAATGCGTTATAGAAGCTTTCGGCTATCGCGTCAGCACCTATTTTAGTGGCAGAATATGGAGATTGCGGCTGTTTCGGATGCTTTTCGTCGATGGGAACATAGCGTGCCGTGCCATAGACTTCGGATGTGGATGTAACCACCAGCCTTTCTACTCCGCAGTCGCGTGCGGCCTGGCAGATGTTGAGTGTACCCTTGATGTTGGTATCGACATAGCTGTCGGGAGCCACATAGCTATAAGGGATGGCTATCAGAGCGGCGAGATGGAATACGGTGTCGCAGCCTCGTACGATTTCACGGCAGAAATTGGCGTCGCGCACATCTCCGCTTACCACTTCCAGCGCCGGATGCTTCACATCGTCGAGCCAGCCCCAGTAGTTGAAGGAGTTATATACGCTCAAAGCCCTCACGTTGAAACCTTCGGCAAGCAGCATCTCCGTAAGATGCGAGCCGATGAATCCGTCGGCTCCGGTCACCAATACATTCTTCATAGTTGTTGTTAATTTTAGTCGTAAAATTAATGATAACAGATGATAAATCCGCAGAAACGGCGTGAAATTTTGAAAAACGAGGGCATTTTTGGATTTTTGCACACTAAAAATTTGCAAGAAACTAAAAAACAGCATACTTTTGCACCACGTTTCTTGTGACGTATTCGGGGCGTAGCGCAGTCCGGTTAGCGCACCTGCTTTGGGAGCAGGGGGTCCCAGGTTCGAATCCTGGTACCCC
>JADIMC010000020.1 GCA_017694955.1 Candidatus Limisoma faecipullorum | reverse complement strand
CTCAAGAAGTATGTGCGACGATGGAATCAATATCTGGCATATATAATCATATGCTGGTGGCTTTGTTTACAGAGAACCGCAGGTTGCTGAAAGAAACGATGACGCAGTCGGAGGAGCTTTATCATCAGGCGAATGATCGTAAATATCAGATATTCCAAACTTTAAAACGTTTGCAAGATCAAAAGGTGGAGACAGGTCACTTTTATATACAGGTGGTCGATTATTTGACAGAAGTCACGAAGGCCCTTTTGCATTGTACGCGTCCGGCTTTCGAGCATATCGATAACCATCATCATGGATTCACTCAGGAACAGATTTATGATTTGAAATTGGTGAATGATGGCGTTGATAACATCTTCAACAAGATTAACGAAATGCTGAGAGAGAGGGATTTCGCTGGCCTTGATGATGTGTTGACAATGCGCGATAATCTGTTTATTGTTATTGCTGATGCCATTAAAAATCAAATTAAACGATTGAAAGAGGAGCAGACGAGCACTAAAGCGAGTATGTTGTATCTTAACATATTGAATGAGACAAAGACAATGGTGCTTCAATCGCGGAATTTGATTAAGTCGCAGGCTTATTTTCTGTCGCAAATGAAGTCGGCGGATAATGGTGCCGCGGAGAATTCTGGCGTAACTGCTCAAGAAGCTCAGAATTGACAAAAGGTTGACAAAAGAATCTGCCACGAATGAGAATTTGTAACAGAATTTTCTCGTGGCGGTTTTTTTATGTCGCGATAAACATTTGTTAATGATTGTTGGTTTTATATTTGATTGAGAATGAATACACTATCCAGTGGGGTTAATTAATGTGAAATCGCAAAATTATTTTGTCGTTTAATTTGGATTTAATAAATATAACAGGTAGATTTGTTAAATCTGAAAAAATAAAGTGTTATGAGTATATCCAACTTCCAAAAACGTTTACTGGGCATGCAGGATAATTTGCTGTCATTTGCCATAAAGCTTACCGCTAATTATGATGATGCGCACGATTTATTGCAAGATACCACTTGCAAGGCTTTAGCCAACGAAAGTAAATATGTAGATGATTCCAATTTTAGAAGTTGGATATTCACCATTATGCGTAATATATTCATCAATAATTACCGTCGTATAGTCAGGGCACAGACTGTGGTGGATAAGAGTGACGATCTTTTCCAGTTGAATCTTCCTCAGGTTGAAACATCGGAAACACCGGAAAATTATTGTGCATTTTCTGAGGTTTCTGAAATTGTGAATTCTTTACCAGAGGAGTATCGCCGTCCGTTTACAATGCATGTCGACGGTTATAAATATCAGGAGATTGCCGATGCGATGAATTTGCCGCTTGGCACTGTCAAAAGTCGTATATTTTTTGCTAAGCAGAAGCTCCAGTCGCAACTCGATGACTACCGTCGCTGAGAGTCTCGGCGTGGAAGTTGGCGCTATGTCGTGGAATTGCTGTCGTTGGATCTGAATTCACTCTATTTTTGAACTATTATGAAAGGACTTTTATATATTCTATTGCCAATTGTCGCTTTTGTTGCTATGGGGAATGTGGAAAATCGGCAGTCCTTGGATGTGAGGCTTTCTCCAGAAGATGTTACTGCCGACAGCCTTCGTGCAATCTGTCTTTCGGATTCGGGCAATGTATACTATAATTCCGGGAATTATCAGGACGCCATTGCTTTGGAGACTCAGGCTCTTGATATATTTAAGCGGTTATTTGGCGAATATAACCTTGATTATACTAAATCTCTTAATAATATTGCTTTGGATTATTGCTATCTTGGCGATTATCGTAAAGCGGTGGAGCTTGGAAAGAAAGTGGTGAGTATCAATAGGCAGATAGTAGGGGAAGACAGTCCGGATTTTGCCATTTCATTAGGGAATCTTGCGTTATATTACTATTATTTAGGAGATTATGTCAATGCCATTGAAATGGGGGAAAAGGTTGTTGCGTTGAAGAAATCCTTGGGTCGGAATGTGAGTTATGCGTTGGCATTGATACAATTGGCAGGTTATTATTCTTTCTATGGTGATAACTCAAGGTCAATATCGCTGGGTGAGGAGGCGTTGGATGTTATCAGCGAGCTGGTTGAGGGAAATGAAAACATATATATTACGGTTTTGTCTAATCTTTCAATTTATTATGGCAATTCAGGTGACTATGTCAAGGCATTGTCCTATGCTGAGAAATCTGTGGAGGAATGCAGACGTTGTTTTGGTGAGGATTATTATGATTATGGGATATGTCTTCATAATTTGTCGATGTCGTTTTCTTATCTTGGCAAATACGATGATGCGATAAGGGTGCAAAAACAAGTGCTTGATGAGTTTGGCAGAAAACCTGGGAAAAAACATCCTGATTATGCGATAGCGTTACATTCCATGGCGCAATTTTATTATTTGTCGGGGAATTATGACAAGGCTATACAGTGTTGTATGGATGCGCTTGATATTCAGGAAGAGTCTGTCGGGAGGAATCATCCGAATTTTTTGAATTCATTGAGCGATTTGGCGTTGAATTATATTTATGTCGGCAGATATGACGAGGCGATAGTAATCTTATCAAATCTTATGGAATCTGAGGTGAAGATTTCAGGTAAGAACAGCCGTAGGTATGCAACGCTGTTATCGAATCTGTCGCTGACATATTATTATATGGGAAGGTATAAGGAGGCGGTAGATGTCGGGCTGGAGGCGAAAAGCATAAGAGAGAATACGATTGGGATAAGTCATCCTGAATATTTGATTTCGCTAAAAAATTTGGCTGTGTCGTGTGCTTCCGCCGGTGATTTTATCGTATCGGAACAGAATGCGTTGGATATGTCTGAGCTTTGCGGGAAGCTGATTTTTACAACCTTTAGAGATTTGTCAAGTAACGAAAGGCGTGATTTCTGGGGGAAATATAAAGATCTGTACGAGATATTGTTGCCGCGGCTTGTCTATGAGATTAAATCTGATTCGTTGATATGCGCGATGTACGATGGTGCGTTGCTCAGCAAAGGCATATTGCTTAACAGCGAAATGGAGATGAGGGATTTGCTCTTGGAAAGCGGCGATACGGCCGTGGTAAGCCTTTATGAGCAGATGCGCACGAATCGAAGTGTCATCGGCAAGCAGCGTGAGAATTTGATTACGCTTGCCGCTATGGATGATTCTGTAAGAATGGCTGTCAGGCAACGTGTCGATTCGCTTGAACGCGTGGCAGACCGTCAGGAACGCGAGTTGGTGGAGCGGAGCAAGGTGTTCGGCGACTATATGCGCAATCTTTCTATCAATTGGCGTGATGTGCAGAATACGCTTGGCAAAGGTGAAATAGCTATTGAATTTTTGAAAGTGCCGTTAACGGATGATTCCACTGTATATGCAGCTATGACTTTGAAGCGGGGCTACGATAGACCGCATTTCGTGGAGCTGTTCGATAAACAGGAATTGACAGAACTCGATCAGCATCTGTATTTTTCCACTTCTGCCTTGTATGATATGGTGTGGAAGCCATTGGCGAAAGAAATGGAAAATGTCAGGACTGTGTATTTTTCTCCGGCTGGTGAGCTGCACTGTGTCGCGGTTGAATATGCTCCTGTCGCCGATGGCGAGTTTATCTGCGACAGATATGATTTTTACCGGCTGTCATCGACGCGGCAGCTTGTGGTGGCCGTAGAAAGTAAAGCAGTAAGAGGTGGAAATACGGCGGTGTTGTATGGCGGTTTGGATTATGATGTGGCTCCGCTGGAGATAGCTGAAGATGGTAATCTGTATGCAGGGAGAAGCAAACGTGGCATATATGATTTCTTGCCTGTTATTCCCGCCGACTCGCTTATTGCCCGTGGGGTGGTGGTAAGTCTTCCTGCAACGGAAAGGGAAGTGGACAGTATAGGCATGCTTATGGAAAATAGTCATTGGGATGTCAGTACATTTACCGGCTCTTCTGGGACGGAAGCGTCGTTCAAGGCATTGTCAGGACAGTGGAAAAATATCATCCACGTGGCAACCCACGGCTTTTATGGTAATAACGGTATGGGTAACGATGGTGTGATGCCGGAGATGCTTACTTTTGGCAACCGCTATGTGGAGGATAAAGCTATGACACGTTCGGGGCTGCTTTTTGCCGGTGCGTCCAACGCATGGCAGATGTCCGGCACGGCAGATAATGGGATACTGACGGCACAGGAGGTATCGGTATTGGATTTGCGTGGTTTGGATTTGTGTGTGCTTTCTGCATGCGAGACAGGGTTGGGCGAGATTTCGGGAGAAGGTGTGTTCGGTCTGCAAAGAGGTTTCAAGAAAGCTGGGGCTAAAACACTTTTGATAAGTCTCAACCGTGTGTATGATGAGGCTACTGGCTTGTTGATGACGGAGTTTTATCGCAATTATTTATCTGGTATGCCGATGGTCGAATCGTTGAAATCTGCACAGCAGTATTTGCGTAATTATGAAAGGACTATGGCAACAGGTCGGGATAATGCCGCTGTCTTTATTCCAAAATCACGGCGGCAGGCGATAGGACAAAAGAAAGTGAAACCTTTTGCAGCCCCGGTTTATTGGGCGCAGTTCATACTTGTCGATGCGTTGTAGTTACTCCGGGCGGTCGAACGGATATCTGCGGCGCGGGTTGCGCGGGAACCAGCCTTTGCGCACACGCTCTTGTTGCTGGAATATTTCGCCGATACCCCAGAAGGCGGAGAATCCGGTTACTCCGAGGATAATAGACCAGAAGAGGTTGTCAACATACCATGCGAAGAATCCGCATAGTATGCCGGCTATGAGAAATATCCACCATATTTTTACTCCGAAGAAATATTCTCCTTTGATTACCAAGGGATGGAACATCCCGATTATAAGAAATGTGCATAATCCGATGAAAATGCCGAGCAAGTTATAACTTTCGAGGAACTCAATCATATGACTGTCAGATACGGGTTGATGAATGCTTTGTAAAGAATCTGTGCCAGAAGGTACAGAATCACGATGTTGTATAGATAACGGTTATTGAAACGAATTGTTCGCTGGTTTCGCCAAAGAGTGTAAAGCGATGCTAAGATGCAGAAAAGAAGTGTGATGCTCCATATTGTCCATCCTGATATGCCTGTCAATGCGAATCCTGTAAAACTGATGTCGAATCCTGCCTTTGTCGCTATGAACAATATGGCGAGCGAGGCAATTAATGCGGCGAATATGCCTCCGGTTATGCGCCATGTGACAGAATGATTGTGGATTTGCGACAACAGGAAGCTGCTTATCATCGGCATGTTGAAATAAATAGCGGCAAGAAGCATCACCAATGAAAGACGATTGACTGCAATCAGTGTGGGGATGGATATGATGAACACAACTACGCCGAATTGCTTGAAAAGCGACAGTGCAAGAAATTTGTTGCGCAGCCACGACGGGTTGCATGCAATCCAGAACAATGCGATTATTATCGGTACCGACCATGGGAATATTGAGAAGAATGTATGGACTAAGAAAGAATGCAGCTTGCCATATTCTTCAAGAGCATAAGTGGCCTGTCCTATGCCGAGTACATTGTCGGCTGATTGTTTGTCATTGGTGATAAACAGGACGATAATGTATGCGGCAGCTGTCCCGGCAGCTGTCATGAATAATGTCTTTATTGCTTTTGATGTTTTGTCAGTATCTTGCAGAAATGAGAAAATTATACCGATTGTCAGTATTATTACGGGAGACAGTATGCCGATGAATATGGCGGAACAGGCTGAGGCAGTGATGAGATACCACGCTTTTTCCGCCGATGGCCGTTTTGTCCAGTGATAAAGCGATGACAAGGCGAAAATGAAAAAAAGCGACATTATTGTTATCACGTTGGCGTGATAGGCGAGTGCACTTACTGTATAACTTGAAAGGAATAGCAGCGATGCAAGGAATGACTTGTTCAAAGTTTCGTTCTGCCCGCGAAATTGGAACATTCCCAGTGTCAGCAATATTATGATTATGGCAGACGGTAATCTTACAGCAAACGCATCGGTCAGTTGAAACATGTTTTTTGTCAATGATACCAAATAGGCATAGAAATTGCCGGGAAAGTCTGTCCCATGTCCATCGAACACACTGCTGACACCGGATGATGAGAATTGGCGGGCAAGATCGGCAAGCATGATTTCATCGGATTGTAATCCGACGCGTCCCAGCGCCGGAAAAATCACGGTTGCTGCTATGGCAAGCAGCAGTGCGAGCAATGAGTACTGTGCTTTTATTTGCCGCATTTCTCTGATTTACTCTTGAATGTGATGAATCGGTTATAACAATAGTTTGCCAGTGTGTAAACCACCATACTTATGCACATAGCTACATTTTCACCTGTATTCTTCATAGGCATCCATGAGATTTCCAGGTCTTTTATGCCTGTATGTGCGAGCAGATAGTTGAATAATGCGAATTGCATTCCGAAGCAGATGAGAAAACCTACGCCGAACAGCAGGGCCTCTTTTTCCCAGTTGTTTTTTGTCTTGAATACCCAATTGCGGTTCCATATGAAACTGTTTATTACGCCGAGGATGTATCCGACTGCGTTTGCGAAATTTTCGGATAATCCGGCGATAGTGTTAAGCAGATAGAATGCCACAAGGGTAATAAGTGTGTTGCTTACGCCTATTATTCCGTACTTTATCAGTTGTATGGTTGTTCGTTTAGCTTCGTTCATATCCGTTCTAATTGTTTCGTAATACGGGTATCGACCAATTGTATTTTACAGCAAGCAACCTTATCAGTATTACGGTTGCCGCACACGTTAGCTGTTGTATGACAGGCGATGCCCCGGTTATTATCATTATCCAGTATATCAGACCGCCGGCTATGCATGTCGTGCCATATACGTCCTTGCGGAAAATCAGCGGCACCTCATTGATTAATATGTCTCTTACTACACCGCCGAACGCACCTGTAATGGTGCCCATCACTACGGCTACCCACATCGGATAACCGAATGCTATCGTTTTTTGGATTCCGATAACGACAAACAGTGCGAGACCTATTGTATCAAAAAAGAAGAATGTGCTGTTGAGCCTTACAAGTTGTTTGCGGAACATAATAACGTAGGCAAGTGATATGCCTGTGACGGCAAGATACCATCCGTTTTCCATCCAGAACGGAGTGGTGTCAAGCAATATGTCGCGCAGAGTCCCTCCGCCGATTGCTGTCACAAGTCCTACTATATATGCACCGAACCAGTCGAATTTCTTTGCCGCGGCAAGTCGTATCCCGCTTATTGCGAAAGCGATTGTCCCGACTATCTCGATTATCAGCAGCAATGTGGATTCCATCATTTGCACAGCGATTGTTTTTGCATCTCCAACGGGTGTTCAGCGTAATATTTGCAGTATGATTTTATGCCGCATTCGTCGCATTTGGGTTTCCGGGCTGTGCATACGTACCGTCCATGCAATATTAGCCAATGGTGGGCTTTGGGTAATAATTCAGGTGGAAAATTTTTCACGAGTGTTTTTTCTGTCTCGAATGGGGTCTTTGAATTATCGGTCAACCCTATGCGGTTCGACACGCGGAACACGTGGGTATCGACTGCCATTGCCGGCTTATCGAACACAACGGCGAGCATTACGTTTGCGGTTTTTCGACCAACGCCAGGCAGCTTTATCAATTCATCCATTGTGGAAGGCACCTTCCCTCCGTATTTTTCTACAATCATCCTGGCTGCTCCTGTCAGTGCCTTTGATTTATTGTTTGGAAATGTAACGCTTTTGATGTATTCGAATATTACATCCGGGGAGCTTGCTGCCATAGTTTCCGGTGTGGGGAAGTCGCGGAACAATGGTGGAGTGACGATGTTGACCCGCTTGTCGGTGCATTGTGCCGACAAAATGACGGCTACAAGCAACTGAAACGGATTGCCATAATGCAATTCCGTTTCAGCTACCGGCATATTTTCAGAAAACCAGTCAATGATTCCTTTGTATCGTTCTTTTGTTGTCATTTAATATGAGTGGTTGAATAACCTTATGACATTTCAATGCACAGCTTCGAATTCATCGAGGAAGCGCACATCGTTTTCAGAGAACATACGTAGGTCTTTCACCCTGTATTTCAGGTTGGTTATTCGTTCTATACCCATACCGAGTGCATATCCGGAATATTTTTTGCTGTCGATTCCGCATGCGTCGAGCACGTTTGGATCAACCATTCCGCATCCGAGAATCTCAACCCATCCGGTATGCTTACAAAAGGCACATCCCTTGCCTCCGCAGATATGGCAGGAAATGTCCATTTCGGCAGATGGCTCGGTAAATGGGAAATATGATGGGCGGAGGCGTATTTCGGTATCTTTTCCGAACATTTCACGGGCAAAGTAGAGCAGTGTCTGTTTCAAGTCGGCGAAAGAAACGTTTTTGTCGATATAAAGTGCTTCTACTTGATGGAAGAAGCAGTGTGCGCGTGCCGATATGGCTTCGTTGCGATATACGCGTCCCGGACATATGATGCGGATTGGCGGTTCTGTTGATGTCATAACTCGCGACTGCACAGACGACGTGTGTGTACGTAGCAGAACGTCAGGATTGCGCTGGATGAAGAATGTGTCCTGCATATCGCGTGCAGGATGGTCGGCGGCGAAATTGAGCGACGAGAATACGTGCCAATCGTCTTCTACTTCAGGACCTTCTGCAATGGTGAAACCTAATCTGGAAAATATAGAGATGATTTCTTCTCTCACCAATGATATCGGGTGACGTTTTCCTAAGCGCAATGGCGATGCCGTGCGTGTCAGGTCGAGATTGTTGCTGTCCGACTGCTTTTCTTCTACTGTTTCGCGCAGACTGTTGATTTTTTCAGTAGCAAGATTCTTGAGCTCGTTGAGTTTTTGTCCTATTTCTTTTTTCTGCTCGTTGGGAACAGTGCGGAAATCATTGAACAACAGTGAAATTTCGCCTTTCTTACTCAAATATTTTATACGGAGGGCTTCCACCTCTTCCTTATTGGCTGCAGAGAGTGTCTCGATTGCAGCTTTAAGGCTATCTATCTTCTCTAACATTTCTCTTGTTATTTTGACTGCAAAGTTAGTGAAAGCCGAGAGAAAAACAATCAAGCTTGCTTGAATTTGTTTGTCCGAGGCGCATCCTGACTTGTGAAAAGACATTGACAAAAATAAAAGTGTGATTAAAACACGTTATCTTTGTGGTATGGAAAATCGTGGTTTTGAAGAGAAGGTTGCCGTTTACATATCGGAAAACAGATTGTTCGATATCGGTAGTCGTGTGCTTGTCACGGTGAGCGGAGGGGCGGATTCAGTGGCTTTGCTGTGTCTGCTAAACGGTTTGGGATACGACTGTGTGGCAGCGCATTGCAACTTCCACCTGCGTGGAGAGGAATCGATGCGCGACGAGCGTTTTGTCCGTGCGTTGTGCGGCAAGTTGGGCGTGGAATGCGTGGTGCGCGATTTCGATATCCCGGCATATATGGCGGAGCATAAGGTGTCGATGGAGATGGCATGCCGCGAACTGCGCTACGGCTGGTTCGAGGAGGTGAGGGAATCGTCCGGCTGTGCCGTAATAGCCGTCGCTCACCATTCCGACGACAGTGTGGAAACTTTTTTCCTCAACATGCTGCGCGGATGCGGCATTGCGGGACTGGCGGGAATCAAGCCGGTCAACGGCCGGATTGTACGCCCTTTTTTGTGTGTCAGCCGTGCCGACATCGAGGATTATCTGCAAGAAATAAGGCAAGACTATATAGTCGACAGCACGAATCTCGAATCGGAATATTCGCGCAATAAGGTGCGCAATATCATCCTTCCGGCCATCCGGCAATGCTTCCCGGATGCCGATGCTGCATTACGGCGCACTTTGTCGAATACGGCAGGAAACTATGCCGTGTTCAACGATGCCATCCGGCGGATAAGGCAGGACATCTGCACACAAGACGGAGACCGTCTCGTAATCGACCGACAAAAATTAGAGGCTACAGCGCACCCAATGACTGTGCTACACGAGATTCTTTCACCATACGGCTTCAACGGACAGCAAGAGAAGGACATGCTTGCGACGACGACCGTCGGCGCGGTATTCCGTTCCGGCCGGTTCGTGGCGGAGGCCGGCAGAGGAGTGATTACGCTGTTCGAAGGCAATGGCCGCGATGATGAAGTGTATGAATTCCGCCTCGACGACGTTTCGAGGCTTCCTTTGAGGCTGAAAGTGGAGAAATCGGCTTACTACCCCGGTTTCCGCTTCCCCGGCAATAAGGATACCGCATATTTCGACGGCAGCATAGCCGAAGAAACACTAACTTTGCGCCATTGGCGCGAGGGCGACCGTTTCCGTCCGTTCGGCATGCGCGGCAGCAAGAAGTTGAGCGACTATTTCAACGACAACAAATTCAGCCTTGCCGACAAGCGGTCGGTGTGGCTGCTGTGCTGCGGCGACAGGATTCTATGGGTTGTCGGCCACCGCGCCGCGGCTGATTTTATGGTGACTGATACTACTAAAGAAATAATTGCAATAACTGTTAAGAAATGAACGACGACAATATAAGGAGAGGCAAACTTTATTTCCGCTATGGAACGATGGGTTCGGCAAAGACCGCGTTGCTGTTAACCACGGCCTACAATTTCGAGGAGCGGGGGATGGACTACCTGTGTATGAAGCCCATAGTCGATAACCGCGAGAAGGAGAACGTGATACGCTCGCGCATCGGCATAGAGCGCGAATGCCGCTGGATTTATCCGGAATCGGATATGTACCGCATGCTCACCGGCGTTTTCGAGGAGCGCGGCCGGGTCACGGAATGGGTGCTTATCGACGAGGCGCAGTTCCTTTCCGCCGAGCAGGTGGACCAGTTGGCGAGGGTTGTGGATGATTACGGCGTGAACGTGATGTGCTACGGACTGCGCACCGATTTCCAGAGCCACCTGTTCGACGGCTCGCGGAGGCTGTTCGAGATAGCCGACACCATCGACGAGGTAAAATCCACATGCAGTTGCGGGCGCAAGACCATCGTCAACGCGCGCATCGACCGCAGCGGCAACGTAGTGACCGAAGGCGACCAAGTGGAAATCGGGGGCAACGACAAGTATATGGCGATGTGCCGCCGGTGCTGGCGGCTGCGCCGGTGTGAGCGCGACATGCGCAGTTCCATCGACTTCGGCGAATCAATGAAATAAACTCTGAAAAAAACGGATTGCCGTATGAAGAAATTGCTGTTTCTACTTTTAATATGTCTGTCGCTTGCGGGATGCTCGTCTCCGGTCGATAGCCGGCTTGCCGAGGCCGACAGCCTTCTTTGCACAGGTATGCAGGAAAAGGCTTTCGCGATACTGAAATCGGTCAGCCCCGGCTCGCTGCACGGACGCGGAAACCGCGCCTACTACGCGCTGCTCTACACACAAGCGCAATATAAATGCTACGAGCCTATCCGCAGCGATTCGCTTATCGACATTGCCGTGGACTATTACGACGGTTCCGACGACTACGACAAACACCTGCGCTCACTCATCTATAAAGGCGCGGCACTGTCGGATATGGGCGACAGGCTCGAAGCCGCCGACTGGTACAAGAAAGCCGAGGAAACCGCCGACACCGCCGACTACGACAACCTCGGCTACATCAACCTGAGGCTGGCAAGCCTGTATGGTGAATCTTTTATTGAGAATGATGAACATATCACAAAATTGAAAAAAGCCATTGACTATTTCCACAAGGCAAGAAATAAAGAATACGAATTAATGTGTATGAGTCGGTTAGGAGCTTTTTACCGCGCCATTGATTTGGATACTGCCAAATATTACCTTGACAATGCCGTAAAGTTCTCCAAAGAATTGAACGACAGCAGCAGCTATTTTTACAACCTTGGAATGCTTGCACGGCTGTATGGAATGGATTCGTTATATAGGAAAGAAAAAGATATAGCAATATATGTAGTAAATAATGGATCTAAATATTTAAATGATTTTAATCCTTATTACGATGCCGCCGAAGCATATGCCATGCTTGGTAATCTTGATTCTGCCTACTTTTACTTCAATAAGATTGTTCGTGACAAGTTCAATGCAAACGATTCTGTAGTATGGCTTTCTACATTAAATAAGTTAGAACGTCGTAAAGGCGATTATAAATCTGCATTTCTTCATTACTCTGAAATGAAAGATATAGCCTACTCTATCTATAAAAAGTCTATGCAAGAAAAACTTTGGTCAGCGGAAAAGAAATATGATACACAACGGCTTGAAAGAGAAAATGCACAATTAAAGAATCATAAACTGATTTTGTATTTGACAGTGCTATTGGTACTCATACTGCTATTATCCATATGGATAGTATCAATGAAACGTAAAAATAAAATTCGCGAGCAGTTTGATATAATCTCTCAATTGCAAAATGACAGCAAATTTTTCGAACTTGAATTGTCAAACAAATCCGATTGTGAGGTTAAGCTTAAATCAATATTGTCAGAACAGTTTGAAAAAATTAAATATTTAATTGATTTATCATATCAACTTGAATCGAAACCAGAGCTGTTTATAAAAAGATTCCGCGAGTTCATCAAAAAGACAAAAATGCCAAATAATTTATGGTCTGATTTTATAGTCTATGTGAACATAGCATATAATAATGTGATTGATAAGATTGCGAAATTGCATCCGCAACTTAAGGACGAAGAATTATATTTTATATCTCTGATATGTTGTGGATTTTCTTATATAGAAATTGCTATTTGTATGGGATATACAAATAACAATTATGTCAATAATAAGAAAGTCCGAATTGCAAAAAAAATAGGAATAACTATGTCGCTCAAAGAATATATTAATCAAATTATAGCCTCAAATTAGTACCGAATTACAGATGGTGTAAATATATAATTTTAGTTTCTTGATTTATAGCGATTTATATCTTTAATGGTATATACGTGCTATAGGGGACGTTTCATATTTTCTCATTACATTTGAAAAAATAAAATTTAAATCATATGAGAAAATATTTTGCTTTTTTATTATTTTGGTTTGCTTTCTGCTTATATGCTGAAGACAAAGAGGAAAACAAAATAATAGTTTACCCTACGCAAGGGGATCATTTTGAAGAAGACATTCCAGATGTCGGCTATTCAGATTGTGATAATTCTTTGTCAGTGAAGTTTTATTCAGAAAGTTCTTATTCTTTGGTTGTTACAGATGAATTTGGTAATACTAAGTGCATTTATAATTTGTCAACCGACGGAGAAGAACATTCATACCAAATGCCATCACTGTCAGAAGGCATATACAA
>JADIMC010000019.1 GCA_017694955.1 Candidatus Limisoma faecipullorum | reverse complement strand
TAAGGCATATCCAAATCCTGAAGCACTTGCTTGACCACGGTGGACTTGCCTATCTGACGGGCGCCCATCACCACTTGGATGAACTTCCGTGGCTCTTTCATCCTATCCGTAATTACCTGATATTCTGTTCGTTTATACATAACTTTACATTTTACTCAGTGCATTGAGTATTTTTACTCAATGCAAATATAATAAATATATTCGAGTAATAATCATATATTTACAAACATTGAGCGACACCTGCTTTCCACAGGGCAAGAATCCTATAAAAACAAGAGGACCTGCCCGGAATCGGGCGGGTCCTCTCGACCGTAACATAATCTGACAATCTCTATCTGATTGCGATTTTCGCGATTCTGCTGCCGGCTTTCACAATATATATGCCGGTTTCGCTGATGCTAAACTCCCTTTCCGTCGTCGTTGTAATTGTTCGTCCACTTATGTCGAACACTTCTGCCGTAGCGTCAGTGCCGGTTATTTTTACGGTGTGTCCGTCAGTTGTTATGTGTATCCCTTTGCCGGTAACGGCTTTTACTCCTGACTTATCCTCCACGATGAACGTTACCTCCGTCTCGCCCTCCATGTCGAACCTTCTGCCGTCGCTGCCGGTGAATTCTCTCAGCCACAGCGTGTATTCGCCATCTTCCTCATATATGAATTCATTGATATACTCGTTCAACGTCATCACATATTTACCGTTTTCGTCGAACTCCATACCTTCGCTGCCCTCCTTCACGATTTTGCCGCTCGGATTGAGCAGTGCCCACTTCAGCACACCGACATCGGCATTGTCCGATTTGTTGGTTATGCTAACCGTGATGTCGATGAACTCATCGTATTCGGGAGTACCGCTGATTGCGATTTCGTCGATGCTCACAGCGTATGTCGGAGTGTAGAGCGTGGCCGTTCCGTCGTTCACCTGCACAGAGATTTTCTCGTCAGAAACAAGACGTTGCCAGTAATCGCGACCGTCTTCCCTCGACACTGCGCGCAACGTGTAGCTGCCGTTTTCAAGACCGGAGAGCAGCCCGTCAGCGGTGATTACCGGAGCCTTATGGTCTATGTCCAAGTATCTGTTCGCCCCGAGCGCGCTGATTTTAAAAGCGTTGTCCTCGTCCACGAAAAGAAGATTATCGTCCGTGTCAAACACTGCCAACGCTATCTCCCCGTTATATTCCACACTGTTAAGATTGTTGATGCTATGGCATTCCACATCGAAACTGCCGTCAAGCGCAACTTCATTGGCGCTTAAGCGGTAGCCCACACGTCTGCCGTATGCGGAATATATTTCGTCGGCAAGCATCCACAGGTAACGCTGGGTGGTTACTACAGGAGTGTCGTATGTGTGGTCGATTGTCACGAAACTCTGATGATAATTGAAATTCATCGAGGCGTCGCCTCCCGCAATGTCCGGACACATGAAATCTATGTCGAAGTATCCGTCGGCAGTACCGTTCCATCCCCAGTTGATGTGGACAAAGCCGTTGCTGTCGTAGCCGTCGACTACAAACTGGTGTCCGCCCTGCATGGAGTCGCCGCCGAACGACACCGGGCGCAGCTCGTCGAGTTCAGAATACAGTATCTCGCGGAAATCGTCATCGGTCATCGCATCGCGATAGTATAGCCCCGTATTGAAACGGAAATGCTCGGCTATGGCGTATGCTATGTCGTAGTCGTTCGCACCGCTGCCGTCAACACCGTATTCCATATCCACTACATATCCGCAGTCGAGCGCGAGTTTCGCCACTTCATCCGCTTCCTCGTCGGTGTATTCATGCACCAAAGTGCCGTCGCTATCATAATATGACATATATTCATCGAGCATGTCAGGCCAGAAATAAACCCTGCCGTTGAATGTCAGCTCTCCGTAGTCGTCGTGTACGTAAGTGTGCGTGCCTACGCTTGATGCCGGCCATTTCCACTTATGGAATATCTGCGCCATCGATATGGCCACGCAGCCCGCCATAGTGTTCTGCTGGTACACCCTGTCGAACGGACACAGATTGTTGAACGGCTCCATCTGTCCCCATTTTGCAGTCACAAGCGGCGCTATCACTACCGTTCCCTCGGTCAACGCTTTCTTGTAAGGCTTCGCCTCGCCTTTACGCACTTTTTCCACATAGTCGGAATATGCGCCGAGCCACGACATCATATTCTTATTGCCGCTGTCGAAACGGCTCTCGTCGGAATATGCCACCAGCTCCGTCATTTCGCTGTCGCCCGAAACGATTACGAATCCTCCGCCTTCGGTGTCGAAAACATAGTATCTTGCGTCTGACGGCTGCGCGTATTTCAACGTTCCGGATTCCTGCCCGGACAATACAGCATACTTCGCTGCTACCGCCGCTGCCTCCGCCCTGCTTATATGCCGTGCCGCCAGATTGCCCGGCAGAACTACCGCGGCGGCAAGTAACAATAACGTCTTTTTTATGCCCATACCCTTTTATTTATTGTTATTCTTAGATGATATTTCTATCGTGCCGGTGAACGTCTTAGGCTCGTCCGACTGGTGCTTGCGGAAATATTCCACGGCCTTTTCCTTTGATGTCGGAAGCTTAGTATAGGTGAAATTTGTCTTGCCTTTTATATTGCCTTTCTCGTCAACTACGTAGGTGAACACCTTAGGTTGAGCTATGTCGTATATCCCGTCGGGCAATGCGGCTACTTTCTCCTCGTTGATAGTATAGCTGAGTGTAGCCTTGTATTCCATTCCTTCTTCCACCTCGTCGATAAGATAATAGTACAGGAAATCGCTGTCAGTGCTGAACTCTGTCAATGGGGCGACATACTTCAAATAGCTGTCGATAAGCTCGTAACCTTCTGCCCCGAACATATTCTCGTCATTGCTGCCGATTGCGTATGTGGCTGTCTTTTCAGTCACCGGATTGAAAAAGGTAATCTCAACATCCACGAATTTCAGGAAATCGGTAGGCATCCACAGATTATACGTCATAATATAGGTATGCTTCGTGTCGTCGCCGCCTTCATCCCCGCCTCCGGGCTCATTGTCATTACCGCAACTCATAAAATTCATAGCCATTACAAAGGCTGCACATAGTAGGAATAATTTTTTCATCTCTGTTTGTTTTAAGAATTATTCCTGCAAAATTATACGGCAATGTGATTGAATCAAAAAAATGCCGGTACAGTGTTCTCTGTTTTTGTCACAGTGTTCTCTATTTTTCGACTAAAGCATTGCTTGACAAGTTGCTACGAAACACCGACGGCGTGATTCCGAATCTTTTTTGAAACAGCTTGTAGAACTGTGCGCTCGACAGTCCCACCTCTTTCGCGACGGCCTCAATGGTGAAATGAGGATTGTCTTTAAGCAGGGATGCCGCATATTCCATACGTTTCCCGTTCACATATTCAGTGAACGACATTCCGGTGTTTTCCTTGAATATCTGCGCGAACTTATTTTTCGGCACGCGAGCCATACGTATGATGTCGTCTCTCGACAATTCAGGGTCAAGAAACAGATTGTCTTTATGCAGAAGCTGGCAAATACGGTCGAAATCGCTACTTTCATCCTGTGCTTCCGGAGTCTCGGCCGTTTCCGTGGCCAAGGCATCGGCTTTCTCCTTCTCCAGCTCCGCCTTGCTTTCGAGCAATTCCTCAATCGTGCGGGTCTGTATGCGGTTCTTCTCCTTTATTATCAGATGGTGTCTCCATATACGCCAGATGGCGAACACGAGAATCAGCACGATTGCAGACACCGTCCACAGCAGCACGTTGCGCACACGCAATTTCGCCGCGTCTTTCTCTATCTGCATATCCTTGCGGGCGATGTCATAGACCGTGGCAAGCTCTATCGCCGCGCTACGCTGTTCGCGGTCCTTCAGGCTGTCGCGCAATGCCGCCAGACGCTCGAACTGCAACGCCGCTTTCTTATAATCGCCTTTTATGAAATATGCACGGCCGAGCGAATGGCGTATGGATGTCATATAATAGTTTATGGTGTCGCCTGCCTCGACATATTCTCTTTCGCGCTCGCTGTTCAGTCTTATGACTTCGTCATAACGTCCGCGCTTGAAAAGATACGGTATTATCAGGTAGTTGTCCCGGCTGTCGCTCAGCGAGAGGAACTTGCGGTAGCACTCGTCGGCCTCTTCCGTGCGGTAGAGCCGGGCCAAAGCCACAGCGCGGTTGGCATATAGACGTTTCAGCTCTTTTTCTTCCAAGCCTGAGATGTGAGTTTCCTCGCCTGTAGCCGACGTGACTACCGCCTCCAGCTTGTCGAGGGCTTCCAGCGACTCTTCAAGCCGTTCGTCCCACAGCAGATACAGGATGATGGTGTTGTAATAATAGCGCAGGTTGTCGTACTTCAGGTCGTAGTCCGTTCCCTCCATCATCGTGATAGCCTCGTTGAGATATTTGTAGGCGCGCTCCTTCTCGCCTTGGTAATACATCATTTTCCCAAGCTCGAACAAGGCAGTGGAATGCATCGCGCGGTCGCCGCATTCCTTGGCCTTCTCTAACAGGCGCTCAACATATTCGACTTTTGTGTGTCGAGTTTGAGGTAGTCGTAGCAGGAAATCAGCCGGTGGAGCACTTTCATCTCGTTGCGCGGGTCGAGGCGGGCGGAATCGCTGTCGAGGGCGTGGTTGTACAAATTAAGGGCCTGATAAGTATGTCCGGTATTGTAATACAAGTCGCCTTCTGTCATATCCAATGTGTAATGCGGCAGATTGCCCTGTTTACGCAGTTCCTTCATTATGCGGCACGCCTTGTCATAATCAGTGAAAGTGTATTCATACACAGCATCTTCGCTTATGATGCTGTCGGGAAGCGCATTCCATTTGGCGGAAGCGTATGAACAAGGGATGTATGCGAGTATGAATAATAAAGTACAATAAAAATGGTTCATAAGTCAGACTTGTTGGATTCGCCGTCAAAGTTACAATAAACTTTTCATTTGAGCACGGATTTTGCAGGGTCGGATTTATGCGTTAATTTTGGAGCGGATTTTTCAATGTTCCGATATGGTGAGGAAAACAATATTAACATTGCTTGTGACTGTCATTGCGATTTTTTCCGCTAAGGCGGCGGATTATCGCGTGAGTCTTGTCACATGTTATCCCGGGCAGATTGTATATGAGCTTTACGGTCATACGGCAATCAGAATAAAGCACGGCGATATGGACAGGGTGTATAATTTCGGAATGTTCTCGTTCAGCAAGCCTAATTTTGTTTACAGATTCGTCAAAGGTGAGACTGATTATGCCCTTGCCGGTTATCCTTTTGAGTATTTCATTCCGGAATATGTGGAGCGCAATTCCAAAGTGGTGGAGCAGGTTTTGAATCTCAGTCAGCGTCAGGCTGAATCATTGTATTTGCAGCTGGAGTGGCTTCGCTTGCCGCAGAATCGGGAATACCGTTATAATTATGTGCTCGATAATTGCGCAACACGTCCGAGAGATATGATTGAAAAGGTTACAGGCGGATTGAATTATCCGCAGCCTGCCGATACTACACTGACATTCCGCGATATGATGCGTTCGTACAGTGGAAATTACCCGTGGTATCAGTTCGGGATAGATTTGGCATTGGGGTCCGGTATCGATTACCGTCTGGACGCGCGTGAGCAGATGTTTGCTCCAATCTTTCTTATGAACGCATTTCAAGGCTCTGCTTTTATCGATGAATCTGGGCATAGGGTGCCGCTCGTTAAGGAAAAGATTGTGCTTTTCGATGGGAGCGAATCGCCTGTGTTGCCGCCTACACCGTGGTATCTGTCACCGCTTTTCGTCGCTTTTGCCGTGTTTGCGGCGGCTGTCGCTCTTACGGTGAAAGATGTTGTGCGGAAAAAGGTGAGCCGCTGGTTCGATTTCATTTGGTTCCTGATAGCAGGGTTGGCAGGGTGTCTTGTCTTTTTCCTTGTCTTTGTTTCCGAACACGAGGCTACTTCGCCTAATTATCTTGCATTCTGGCTTAACCCGTTTTGCCTTGTGGTGCCATCGCTTGTTTTTATAAAAACGTTGCGGAAGTGGTTGTATTTCTATCATTTTATTAACTTTGCACTCGTTTTGATATTGCTTGCGGTATGGGGGGCGTTGCCCCAATGTGCCAATGCGGCGTTTTTCCCGCTTATGGCGTGCAGCATAATCAGATCGGCAAACTACGTTTATATAGAAAAATGCGCAAGAAAAAGCAGGTAAACAGGCTGATTTCGTCAGTCATATTTTCGTTGGTGGCATTGTCGGCGTTGTCGCAGACGGCAGCCAACGGGCGTCCTACGCTGGTCGTTGGTATAACCATCGACCAATTGCGCAGCGATTACATTCAGTTGCTTCAGTCTCATTTCGGAGAGAACGGTTTCAAACGGTTGCTCCGAGAAGGCGTATATATAGAAAATGCTGTTTTCAAGATTGCCGATGTGAATAAGATTACATCGACGGCATTGCTCTATACAGGCGCTTATCCGAATGTGACCGGCATAACTGGGGAAAAACTTTATGACGAAGCAGCCCGTAAGGCCCTTGCGATATTCAATGATTCGAAATACATCGGCAATGCCACAGACGAGACGTATTCTCCTATGGCGTTGAAGGTATCGACGCTTTCCGACGAGTTGCGGATGGACAATAACGGCATAGGCAGTGTATATGCGATAGCGCCAGATGCGCAACAGGCGCTTGTCATGGCAGGGCACGCCGCTAATGGGGCGTTTTGGATAAATGAAAAGACCGGTAAATGGGCATCGTCCACGTTCTATAAGGAATTTCCGTCGCCTGTGATGCTGCGCAACTTGAATCATTCCATTTCTTCGCGTATCGACACTTTGCGCTGGACTCCTTCGATAAGCGTGAATGATTATCCTGACATACCGTTGCACCGTACGTTGTTCCCGTTCAAGTACATATTCATAGGAGAGGATAAGTATGTGCAGTTCAAGTCGTCGCCGTTGGTCAACGAGGAAGTCACTTCCTTGGCTGTTGATTGCATTAAGGATTTGAAGTTAGGCAAGCGGTCGGCTGTGGATATGCTTAATATAGCATATACGGCTGCTCCGTATCCTTATGCCGAGGATGCAGACCGGAGAATAGAGTTGCAAGATGAATACATCCGTCTCGACAAGGAATTGGCGCGACTTTTTGCCACAATCGACAGTACGGTCGGCAAGAATGCTTTCATATTCGTCACATCGACCGGATATTTCGACAATACATTTGCTACTGAGCCGCGTTTCAACATTCCTTCCGGGGAATTTTCTTCGAAAAAGGCGGTGTCGCTGCTTAATATGTACCTGATGGCCATTTATGGCAATGGTAATTGGGTGAGCGGTTATTTTAATGAGCAGATTTTCCTTAACGACAAACTCGCCAAGGAGAAAAACATACCGATAGAAGAGCTTAGAGCGAAGTCGGGCGAATTCTTGCGCCGTATGTCGGGCGTGAACGAAGCCTATACTTTTGACGAGATACTGAATAATCCTGTAGGAGAAAATCTGGAAAGCCTACACAGGTCGGTTTATAATGAGACGGCTGGCGACATTTATCTTGAAATTGCGCCGGGGTGGACTGTTGTCGATGATTTGCATTCACAGAATCCCCAATCGAAACAGATACGCAACAATGCGGTAAACACGCCGATATTCATATTGTCGCCGAATGTCGAGCCGCAAAAAATATCAACACCGATTGATGCCACATTGCTGGCGCCGACGGTTGCAAGACTTTTGCGCATACGTTCTCCGAATGCCGCGTGCAGGATGCCTTTGGCTTTCTAAGTAAAAGGTGTAGTAATGGTCCGGTGTAAGGGACTTGTTCAAAATTAAGCGACATTCTTATTAATCAGAAAAATAAAACTATAAATATGGGAGTAAATGATTTTCTGAAAAAACTTTTCGGAAACAAATCACAACGCGACTTGAAGGAGATTCAACCGATAGTCGATAAAATTAATGCAATCTATCCTACGCTTGCATCGTTGACCAATGATGAGTTGCGTGCGCGTGTGACAAAGGTGCGTGAAGAATTGAAAGCGAGCAAAGCTGACAAGGAGAAAGAAATCAGCGACTTGAAAGCCGAGATAGAAACGCTTGACTACGATAAGCGCGAGCCGCTTTGGGAAAAAGTGGATAGCTTGAAGTCGGAGATTCTCGATGTCCTTGAAAAAGAGCTTGACAAGCATTTGCCGGAAGTGTTTGCGGTCGTTCGTGAGACGGCTCGCCGTTTCAAGGAGAACGAGGAGTTGACGGTGACGGCAACTGATTTCGACCGTGAACTTGCAGCAGAAGGTAAGGATTTCATCCGCATAGAGGGTGATAATGCCATATATAAGAATCATTGGATGGCAGGCGGCAACGAGGTGACATGGGATATGGTGCACTATGATGTGCAGCTTATTGGCGGTATCGTGTTGCATCGTGGCAAGATTGCGGAGATGGCCACTGGTGAGGGAAAGACGCTTGTGGCTACGCTGCCGGTGTTCCTCAACGCATTGACCGGTAATGGTGTGCATATGGTCACTGTCAACGATTATCTGTCGAAACGTGACTCCGAGTGGATGGGGCCGCTTTATATGTTCCATGGATTGTCGGTGGATTGCATCGACAAGCACGAACCTAATTCGGCTGCCCGTCGAAAGGCTTATGATGCCGACATCACATTCGGTACCAACAATGAGTTCGGTTTCGACTATTTGCGCGACAATATGGCTACTTCGCCGGAAGATCTCGTGCAACGTGACCATAATTATGCGATTGTCGATGAGGTCGATTCCGTGCTTATCGACGATGCCCGTACGCCGCTTATCATATCCGGTCCGGTACCTAAGGGCGACGACCAGATGTTTATGGAGTTCAAGCCCAATGTGGAGAAGGTGGTCAATGCGCAGCGCAAGTTGGTTACATCTTTGCTTGTGGAGGCTAAGGCGAAAATCGCTTCAGAAGACAAGGAGGTGCGCAAAGAGGGAGCATTGCTGCTTTACCGTGCTTACAAGGGGCTTCCGAAGTACAATCCATTGATTAAATATTTGAGTCAGGACGGAATCAAGCCGCTGATGCTGGAGACTGAGGCTTTCTATATGCAGGACAACAGCCGGCAGATGCATATTGTGACTGATCCGCTTTATTTCGTCATCGATGAGAAGAACCGCAGCATCGAGCTTACGGATAAAGGAATAGACGTGCTTACCGGTTCGAGCGATGACCCGCAGTTCTTCGTGCTTCCAGATATCGCCGCACAGCTTTCAGCTCTTGAGAATGAACAGTTGAGCGATGTGGAGCGTCAGGAGAAGAAGGACGGGCTGATGCAGAATTATGCAGTCAAGGCAGAACGGGTGCATACAGTCAACCAGCTGTTGAAAGCATATACTTTGTTCGATAAGGACATCGAGTATGTGATTGACGACAATAAAGTGAAAATTGTCGATGAGCAGACCGGCCGTATTATGGAAGGACGCCGCTACAGCGACGGATTGCATCAGGCCATCGAGGCGAAGGAAGGCGTGAAAGTGGAAGCTGCGACTCAGACATTCGCCACCATCACATTGCAGAATTATTTCCGTATGTACCACAAGCTTGCCGGTATGACTGGTACAGCAGAGACAGAGGCGGGCGAGTTCTGGGATATCTACAAGCTTGATGTGGTCACAATCCCGACTAACCGTCCGGTTGCGCGCGTGGATATGAATGACCGTGTGTATAAGACTAAGAAGGAAAAATACAATGCGGTAATCGAGGAAATACAGAAAATGATTGACGAGGGACGTCCGGTATTGGTCGGTACGACATCTGTCGAGATATCGGAGTTGCTCAGCCGTATGCTGCAACAGCGTCATATCCCGCATAATGTGCTTAATGCCAAGTTGCATCAGAAAGAGGCGGAAATCGTTGCACAGGCAGGACAAAGAGCCGTAGTGACGATAGCGACCAATATGGCAGGACGTGGTACAGACATCAAGCTTGCTCCTGAGGTGCGTGCTGCCGGTGGACTTGCGATTATCGGTACGGAGCGCCACGAGTCGCGCCGTGTCGATCGTCAGCTTCGTGGTCGTGCCGGTCGTCAAGGCGACCCGGGGTCTTCTGTGTTTTACGTTTCGTTTGAGGATACTGTGATGCGTCTGTTCGCCACCGACCGTGTTGTCAAGATGCTTGACCGTCTCGGACTGAAGGAAGGCGAGCGTATCGAGGCGAATATGGTTACCAAGTCAATCGAGAATGCGCAGAAGCGCGTCGAGGAAAACAATTTCGGTATCCGTAAGCGTCTGTTGGAATACGATGATGTGATGAACGCACAGCGTAAGGTGGTGTATTCACGTCGTCACCACGCTTTGATGGGAGAACGTATCGGAATCGACATAATGAATATGATTTACGATACGGTGGAGAATATTGTCAACTCCTACGACAGTATCGACGACTATGAAAATCTGAAAATGGAGACACTCAAGACGCTTGCCATTGAGTTGCCGTTCACTGAGGATGAAAACAAGGGACTTTCGAAAGAAAAGAAGATAGACATTCTCTATCAGGCGGCAATTACGGCGTTCAAGCGTAAGATGGACCGTCTGGCAGAAGTGGCTAATCCTATAATCAAGGATATTGTCGAGAATCGTAACGGCGTCGGATTGGTGCGTGTGCCTATTGCCGACGGCAAGCGTGTATATGGCATTGCTGTGGATTTGGAAGAGGCATACAAGAGTGGAAGCCAGAACATAGCCAAGGCTTGGCAAAAGGCGATTCTGCTGATGTCGATTGATGAGGCTTGGAAAGAGCATCTGCGCGAGCTTGACCAGTTGCGCCAGTCTGTGCAGAATGCAAGTTATGAGCAGAAAGACCCGTTGCTGATTTACAAGCTTGAATCGTTCAACCTCTTTAAAACTATGGTTAACACGATGAATTCCAAGGCGGTGTCAATTTTGATGCGTGGTCAGATACCTGTGCAGGTGCAGGCTGCTCCGGCTCCGCAACAACAAGGTAACGGCGGCGGTGTGTCGGTGTCTCCGAGCCGTCCGTCGGCAGAGCCTGTTGCGGCTGTTGCCCCGGCAATGCCGGAGCGTCGGCAGGACTATTCGCGTTATACTGCACATAAAGAGGAGTATCCTGGTCAGGATGCTCAACGCCAGGCGGCGCGTGCTTCACAGGGCGAACGCCACGTCACGCAGCCTATTAAGGCGGAGCCTAAGGTCGGGCGTAATGACCCGTGCCCTTGCGGAAGCGGTAAAAAGTACAAGAACTGCCACGGTCGTGGATTAGTGTAGATGAAAATATAAAGAAGGTGATGGCCTGTGTGCTGAATTTTCAGTACGCAGGCCATTGTTTTTATGGACGGAATGCTGATTTTCTTATAATTACATGGAAAATTAACGTTGTGAAGCATTTTGTTGCAAAAATATTTTTATAATTAAAACAAGTTTAGTTTCTTTGCCAAAGTTTTAAACTCCTGTAATGAGAGATTAGTACAATGTTATAAAAACATAGTTTATCACAAACCGATACATATTTACCCAATATCTAATAATGTAGTATATGGACGAAAATCGAAACAAAACCAAAACCAACCGAAGGTTGATTGTGGCTCTTACTGTTTGTTCGCTTCTTGCAGGTGGCGGAACAGCGTTTGCAGCCGAAGCCTTCCCTGCTACGCAACAGGGGGGGGCACAGCAAGTTAGCCAAACAGCTACCATCACCGGAAAGGTGTTCGATAAGAACGGCAATCCGGTTATTGGTGCGAGTGTGCTTGTCAAAGGAACGAATACCGGCGGTATGACAGACATCGACGGTAATTTTTCCATTAAGGCTGCGCCAGGTGCTACCTTGCAAGTTTCCTACGTGGGATTCGAAACTCGCGAGGTGAAAGCAAAGCAAGGCGTGGAGGTTACTCTTGTAGAGAATCCTGAATTACTGGAAGAAGTAGTAGTTGTCGGCTACGGTACTCAAAAGAAAGTAAATCTTACTGGTGCCGTTGCCAATATCGATGTGGAGGAGGCAGTGGGCAGCCGTCCTATCACGGACGTTGCCAAAGCGCTTCAAGGTGTTTCTCCTGGTCTGTCGATTACGACAAATGTGGGCGGTATCGGTGTGGATTCGAATATCCGCTTACGTGGTACCACCGGTTCGTTGAATGCAGGCAGCGGTACATCGCCGCTTATCCTCGTTGACAACGTGGAGGTGCCGAGCCTTAGCCTTGTCAATCCTAACGACATCGAGAGCATCTCCGTATTGAAGGATGCCGCTTCTGCTGCAATCTACGGTACGCGTGCTGCATGGGGTGTGATTCTTATCACTACCAAGCAAGGAAAGAAGAACGAGAAACCGACCGTTAAGTATTCCAACAACTTTGCATGGAATACCCCGTCGATAATGCCGCAGGTTGCAACCTCATGGGGCAGTGCGCAGGCAGCTTTGATAGCAGCGCAACGCTCAGGCAGCAACACGGTGTCGTCAATCGGTTACAACATCGACGAGCTCGCCATCCAGAAGATGAAGGACTGGGACGCACAGTACGGCAGCTGGTCGCAGGAACAGCTCGGCGAGATGCAGCTCGGCCGCGATTTCGAACAGCGTGACGGCAAGTGGTACTTCTACCGCAGCTTCGACCCGCTGGAAATGTTCATGAAAGACTGGACTCCGCAACAAAAACATGACCTTTCTGTGTCGGGCGGCAGCGATAAGACTACCTATAACGTCAACCTCGGCTACCTGAAGCAGGACGGTATCATCAAGGTGAACCCCGACAAGTACGAGCGTTTCACATTGAATGCTACGGTCAATACACAGATCCGCGACTGGTGGTCGTTCCACTCCAACATAATGTTCTCGCGCAGCCAGAAGAAGGAGCCGTATCCTTACACGAGCGGCTACACCGATATGTGGTACTACCTGCTCCGTTGGCCGGCATTCTATCCGTATGCCGATTATCAGGGCATACCGTTCCGTTCGGCCGTTACTGAGGCTGCCCAGGCAAAGGATATGAAGACCACAACCAACTATACTCGCGCAAACATAGGTACTGTGATTTCTCCGATTGAAGGTCTCAGCATCAACTTCGACTATACTTTCGGTCTTTATAACACTTATCAGAAGCGTGAAGGCGGAGAAGTTTGGGGATGGAATATTTTCAACACGACAAATCCATTGTCATACGAAAGTTTCTATGGCGCTACTCACAATCGTGTGCAGGAATATGACACTTACACGATGACCAATGTGTTCAAGGCATATGCCACTTACGACAAGAGCTTCAACGAGAAGCACAACTTGAAGGTGATGGTCGGTATGGATGCCGAATCGCGTGAAAACATCGGTAATTATTCCGAGGCGCGTACTTTGGTGAACTTCGACAATCCGGAAATCCCGCTTACAATCGGCGACGAGTTCTCGAGAGGCACAAGCGCATATCATAACGATTATGCTTCTGCCGGTGTGTTCGGACGTGTAAACTACGACTATATGGGCAAATACCTTGTTGAGGTGAACGCTCGTTACGACGGCTCTTCCAAGTTCCCGGAAGGCGACAAGTGGGCATTCTTCCCGTCGGCATCCGCCGGTTGGCGTTTGAGTGACGAGGCATTTATGGAATGGGCCAAGCCTGCGTTGACAAACTTCAAGATTCGTGGTTCTTACGGTACAATCGGTAACCAAGACGTGGATGCCAACGCATTCCTTTCTACTATCGCTGTTGGTTCTGCTTCTGGTTGGGTAGTAGGCGGCTCGGAGCTTCCTTACCTCGGTGTTCCTTCGATTGTTTCTCCTGCATTGACTTGGGAGCGCGTATCGACGGTTGACATCGGTTTCGACGCACGTTTCTTCGATAACGCTTTCGGTATCACTTTCGACTGGTATCAGCGTATGACTACCGGTATGCACTCTCCGGGCGAGACTTTGCCGTCAACATTCGGTGGCGCATCGCCTGACGTTAATGAGGGTGAGTTGCGTGGACGCGGTTTTGAAATCGCTTTGGACTACAACCATATGTTCGACTGCGGACTTGGCTTGACTGTAACTGCCAACCTCTCGAAGGTGCGTGAGGAAATCACTAAGTACAATAACCCGAACAAGAATATCTACGGCTACTACGAGGGCAAGCAGATCGGCGAAATCTGGGGTTACGAGACCGACCGCCTCTTCCAGTACGAGGACTGCTATCAGGATGCTGACGGCAAGTGGTTCGTTGACTACACTAAGAATCCTGACCAGACTCTTTACGAGACAGGTGCGTTCAAGTTCGGTCCGGGCGATGTGAAGTACAAGGACCTTGACGGCAACGGTGTGATAGATTACGGAAGTGAAACACTTGACGATCATGGCGACTTGAAGCGTATTGGTAATACTACTCCTAACTTCGAGTATGGTTTCTCAATCGGCTTGACTTACAAGGGCTTCGATTTCTATACATTCTTCCAGGGCGTAGGCTCTCGTGATGTATGGGTGGTAGGTCAGACCGGTATCCCGGGCTTCATGCCGACTGAAGGCTGGCTTGAGCATCAGATGGACTACTGGACTCCGGAAAACACAGACGCTTTCTATCCGACTCCAACTTCTCACTCTTGGCTTAACAACAACCAGAACTTCTTGCGTCAGACACGCTACTTGCAGGATATGTCGTACTTGCGTTGCAAGAACATCACTCTCGGCTACACATTCCCGGAAAAATGGATGAAGAAGATTACCTTCACTTCCGGACGTGTATATGTCAGCGCGGAAAACGTGTTTGAATTCTATAACGGATATATACCGGTTGACCCGGAAACTACCGAGAAGGCAGCGTCGTCCAACGGTCAGTACAAGTTCGGTAAGAGCTATCCGTTTATGAGAACAGTTTCATTCGGTGTTCAACTTACATTCTAAAAAAATTCGATATGAAAGCAAAAATATTTTCAGCAATATTACTGGCAGCGGCAGTATCGTCCTGCTCTGACTTCCTCGAGCGTCCGCCGATGGACGAGGTTGTCAATAATCCGGAGTTCTACAATAATGAGAACAATGTCAAATCGACTGTTGATGGCTGGTATGATATTTATTTCACTGGTTATATGACAAGCTGGGACCGCTCCGATTTCTTTGAAGGTACGAATGTCGCGGAATGGTGCGACGACCTTGCGCAGCAGGAAGCTACATTCTTCACTACTGTTGCTCCGTCGGAGAGCGACTATTGGGATTTCTCGACAGTGCGCCGTATCAACATCCTTATTGCCGGAGTGGAAGGATCGACCCTTCCTGAAGAGACGAAGAACCACTGGCTTGGTGTTGGCCGCTTCTTCCGTGGAATGGAATATTCGAAACTGGTGCGTATGTTCGGCGACGTTCCTTTCTATGATAAGGAAGTGATGAGCGACGACGTGGCTCAGCTCTACAAGCCGCGCGACAGCCGCGAATACGTGATGGACAAGGTGCTCGAGGACTTCACTTTCGCAGCTAACAATGTGCGCACTTCCGACGGTACCGACGGCTTGACCGTAAACCGCTCTGTAGTTGACGCTTATATGTCGAAGGTGTTCCTGTTCGAGGGTACTTGGCAGAAATACCGCGAGAAGAACAATGAATATGCGGAGAAATACCTGAAGGCTGCCAAGGATGCCGCAGCGCGCGTGATGGACGGCACTTCGGGCAAGACTTACAGCATCTCGGACGACTATAAGGCTCTGACTACTTCGCTCGACCTTGCAGGAAATAAGGAAATCATACTCTACCGTTCCTACGTTGCCGGTGTGAAGACGCATGCCGAAATGTCGTGGCAGATAGAGCAGGTTCAGGCTTCTGCTCCTTCGAAGTCGTTGGTTGAAAGTTATCTTACCACCAACGGTCTTCCTATCCACCAGAGCGGCAATTCAGACTATAAGGGCGACAAGACGATTAAGGACGAGCTGGCGAACCGCGACCCGCGTCTGTTGGCCAACGTTGCCGACTCGTTGTGTCTGAACGGCGTAGTTGCCCTTTACGGTATCGGCGGCTATCTCGGCAACCGTTTTATCAACGAGAGCCTTATCGGTACTGCCGACGGTCAGAGCAATACTAACGTGACCGACGCTCCTATCATGAAGTACAATGAAGTGCTCCTCAACTACATCGAGGCAGCAGCCGAGTTGGCCGATATGAAACTGTACTCTTTGTCGCAGACCGATTTCGACAATACAATCAACGCTATCCGCAAGCGCGCTTCTGTGAATATGCCGGCTTTGACATTCTCGGGCAACCAGTTGTCGGTTAACGGCGTTGTAATCAACGACCCGGACCGCGACCTCGGCAATCCGAATGTTCCGGGCGACTATGAGGTGAGCCCGATATTGTGGGAAATCCGCCGCGAGCGCCGTGTCGAGCTGGTTTACGAGGGTCTCCGTTTCGACGACCTTCGCCGTTGGGGTAAGCTTTGGTATTCCGATATGGTGCTGAATCCTAAGGTTAATATGGGTGCTTATGTCGATAAGGCTGCATACGTTGCGGAATACAATGCTGCGCATGGAACAGAAATCAAGGCAGATCAGCTGGCTGTAGTTCTTGATGGCGGCGAGACAGGGTATATCATACCTATTCAGGCGCAATCGTTGAAGCGTACTTTCGCCGAGAAGGATTATCTGTATCCAATTCCGAAAGGTCAGATTTCGCTTTACAAGAGCAAGGCTGATCAAGTTGGAGACCAAAGTCTGAAACTTGAGCAGAATCCGGGTTGGTAATCGTCTTGCATATTGATACAGAAGGTGGCGCATCCTGCGGGTGCGCCACTTTTTTGCTTTTTCACATAAGCGTTATTATACTGCGCCCGATTTACATTATCTTTGCAATGTGAAAAAAGAGGAGCTTAATAGGGTATTGCGATTCTGTGTAGTCGGTTTCAGCAATTTTGTAATCATATCGCTTACGGTATGGATTATGATGCATTTATTGGAAAAGACAGTGTATGTGGCTAATGTTGTTGCTTATACATTGGCGATTGCAAGCAGCTTCGTTTGGAACAAGGTTTGGGTGTTCAAGGCTTCTCACGGTAGTGTGGCGAGGGAAATAGCATTGTATTTGCTTGCGTTTGCCTGTGCTTATCTGTTGCAGTTCGCTTTCCTTTGCTGTATGGTTGAATTGGTGGGTTTGAACGAATATTTGGCACAGTTTCTCGGATTGTTTGTCTTTGGCGCGACTAATTTCTTGATGAATAAACTTCTCACGTTTAAAAAGCGTTAATAAGGTAGATATGGAATTACTGCTTTACATACTTTCCGCATTATGTATGCTTGTCGGGCTGGCCGGCTGCATATTGCCTATGCTTCCCGGTCCGCCGTTGGCGTGGCTTGGCATGCTTCTTCTTCATTTCACCGACCGGGTTGACTTTACGGTGACTGAATTGGTGGTGAGCGCATTGGTGGTGATTGCCACTGTGGTGCTTGATTACATTACCCCGATGATTGGAACTAAGAAATTCGGTGGTGGAAAGTATGGCAACTGGGGCTGCATGATCGGTACTGTCGTGGGGCTGTTCTTTATGCCTTTAGGACTTATTCTCGGTCCTTTTATTGGTGCTGTCATAGGCGAGCTGATTGCTGGAAAGCCGATGCGTGCAGCTTTGAAAGCTGGTTTCGGCTCGTTTGTCGGTTTCCTTTTTGGCACGTTGATTAAGTTGGCAGTATGCATATATTTCATTGTGAGATTTATTATGGAGGTGGTTTAAGATGAAGGTGGCGGTATATGGTAATTTCCATCAGGATGCGCACATTAAGAGCTTGCGGCATATGTTCTCTGTCTTGCAAGCCAATAATGTCAGTGTCGGGATGGAGCGTGATTTCTATGATTATTTGAGCAGGCTTCTGCCTGGATTGGAAGTTGGTGATATGATCGGGGATGAAGTGTTCGATGCAGATGTGGTGATGAGCATTGGCGGCGACGGCACTTTTTTGAGAACGGCAGCGAAAATAGGGGCGCGGCAAGTTCCTATAGTCGGAATCAATACGGGTCATCTTGGTTATTTATCGGAGGTGGCGGCTTCTGATTTTGATTTGTTGTTTGCCGAGATTGAAAAGGGTGAATATAAGATAGAGGAACGAACTTTGTTGGAGGTTGAGACGGATGCTGAAGTAGTGTTGCCAAACCGGTTTGCCTTGAATGAGGTGGCAATTCAGAAAAATGCATCAGCTTCAATGCTGAGAATGGAGACAACGGTCAACGGCAATGTGCTTGGTGATTATCTCGGTGATGGTGTGATTGTCGCCACTCCAACGGGCAGCACTGCGTACAATCTTTCAGTGGGGGGACCGATACTGCACCCGGTGAGCGGATGTTTTGCCATTTCTCCTATAGCTGCGCATTCGCTGACTATGCGGCCGTTGGTGCTTTCCGATAATTCCGTGATTGAGATTACGACCGTTTCCAACCGTTCGCAGACATTCCGTGTGGCAATCGATGGCGTTTCGGTGTCGTTCCCGATAGGTTCGCGTATTTGTCTGAAAAAAGCAGGGCATACGGTTAGGCTTCTTCAGCGACGTGACCATAATTTTGCCTGTGCGCTCCGCAACAAGCTGATGTGGGGTGCTGATTCCCGTTAGATGCCAATGCAGGATGCGTTTCGGCAATACAAATCAGGCAAGCTTTTTGTATTGCTCTCGACTTTGCGTATATTTGCAGCAAAAAGTTTGTAATGGCTGTAGAAATTAAGGTAATACCTAAAGACAGGAAGTCGTTGCGCAAATTTGTGCAATTTGGAATAGATTTGTATAAGGGCAATGATTGCTATGTGCCACCGTTGGTCTCCGACGATGTGGCGACTTTAAGCCCGGAAAAGAATCCTGCGTTCGATTTTTGTGAAGCGGAATATTTTATGGCTTTCCGTGACGGCAAGCCTGTGGGGAGGATTGCAGCCATAATACACAGGATCTCGAATGAAGAACACGGGAAAAAGGAAATGCGTTTCGGATTCGTGGATTTCATAGACGATGAGGAGGTCAGTCGCGCTTTGTTTGATGCGGCGGCCGGTTGGGGCAAGTCGAAGGGTATGGAGTCTATGATAGGTCCTCTCGGTTTTTCGGATATGGATTATGAGGGTATGTTGGTGGAAGGATTCGACGAGCTTTCCACAATGGCTACTATATATAATTATCCGTATTATCCGCGGCATATGGAGCGGATGGGTTTTGAGAAGAAAGCCGATTGGGTGGAATTCAGTATGAAAGTGCCTGATGCTATTCCGGACAAGCACGTGCGCATAGCTGAGATTGTGAAGCAGAAGTACGGATTGAAAGTGGTGAAATACAATGACCGTAAGAAGGCTGTGGCTGAGATAGGGCGTCCGTTGTTTGAACTGATTAACGAGTCGTATAAGGAACTTTTTGAATTCACGCAGCTTACCAATCGCCAGATAGACCATTATGTTGACATTTACATCCGGCTGTTGCGGCTTGATCTGTTGACCGTAATAAAGGATGCCGACGACAATCTTGTCGGCGTGGGCGTAGCCTTGCCTTCGCTATCCCGTGCGTTGCAGAAGTCGCGTGGCAAGATGTTGCCATTCGGATGGTGGCATCTGATGCGGGCTATGTATTTCAATGTTACCGATACTGTGGATTTGCTGCTGGTGGCAGTGAAGCCTGAATATCAGAGCAAGGGAGTCAATGCATTGCTTTTCACCGATTTGATTCCTTATTTCCAGAAGTATAAGTTCAAATATGCGGAAAGTAATCCGGAATTGGAATTGAATCAGAAAGTGCAGGCGCAATGGCAATATTTCGAGACCCGTCAGCATAAGCGCCGTCGTGCCTACGGCAAGCGGATTTAATGTCCGTCGGAATGTTTCACGCTGTTGTAAGGTGTTATGATTTTGCAATTTATCCCGTGGAACATCTGGAGTTATTAACAAAAAAGGTGACTTATCAACAATCAAGACGTTTTTTGGGAAAAACCTTTTGTCGTTGCCGATAAAAATAATTCCTTTGCAATGAAAAACTATACTTGAGAGTATGAGCAAAGTAATTGCAATAGCAAATCAGAAAGGCGGTGTCGGTAAAACAACGACTTCTATCAATTTGGCGGCCTCGCTTGCCATTTTAGGCAAGAAAGTGCTGATTATTGACGCCGACCCTCAAGCCAACGCCACATCAGGGCTTGGTGTTGACCCCAAGAAAATGACTTCCTCGATTTATGAATGTCTTGTGGATGATTATCCGTTGCGCGGAGCAGAATGCAAGACCTGTGTCGAGAATCTTGAATTGATAGGCTCGCGCATTGACCTTGTCGGTGCTGAGCTGGAACTTATAAACAAGCAGAGCCGTGAACAGGTCCTTAAAAATCTGCTTTCGGAGATACGTGACAAATATGATTTTATAATCATTGACTGTTCGCCGTCGCTCGGACTTATCACAGTAAATGCGCTGACTGCTGCGGATTCGGTGATAATACCAGTGCAGGCTGAATATTTTGCTCTTGAAGGAATCAGCAAATTGCTTAACACAATCCGCATCATCAAGTCGAAGCTTAACCGCAAACTTGAGATAGAAGGATTCTTGCTGACTATGTATGACGCACGGCTCCGTCTTGCGAACCAGATTTATGACGAGCTTAAAAGTCATTTCGGTGATATGGTGTTCAATACGGTGATACCGCGTAATATCCGTCTGAGCGAGGCTCCAAGCCATGGATTGCCCGCCATACTGTATGATCCTGACAGCCGTGGGGCAACTAGCCATGTGCAGCTTGCCAAAGAGCTGCTGTCGCGTAATAATATGTAATATAGAAAAGTCATCACGATATGTCACATCCCAAACGTAATGCATTAGGGCGGGGGCTTGATTCCTTGATTTCTATGGATGATATCCAGACAGGAGGCTCTTCTGCCATCAGCGAGATAGAATTGTCGCAGATACAGCCAAACCCGGAGCAGCCACGCACATGGTTTGATGAGGATTCCTTGGAGGAGCTTGCATCGTCGATTCGTGAGCTTGGCATAATCCAGCCATTGACACTCCGCAAAGTGGGGGCTGAACACTATCAGATCATATCGGGCGAGCGGCGTTTCCGTGCGGCAAAGCTTGCAGGCCTGGACAGTGTGCCTGCATATGTGCGTACTGCAAGCGACAGTGAAATCACAGAAATGGCATTGATAGAGAATATCCAGCGTGAAGATTTGAATGCCATTGAAATCGCTCTTACTTTTAAGAAGCTCATTGACCAATATGAACTTACTCAAGAGCAGCTCAGCGCTCGTATTGGCAAGAAGCGGGCTACTATAGCCAATTTCCTGCGCTTGTTGAAGTTGCCGGCGGAGGTGCAGCTTGGTTTGCGTGACCGGCGTGTCGATATGGGGCATGCGCGGGCGTTGCTTGCTGTGGAGAATCCTAAAATGCAATTGAAGTTGTATAATGAAATAATCAAACGTGGACTTTCAGTCCGCCAGGTGGAAGAATTGGCAAAGCAGTATAATGCCGATGGTCAGGAAGAAGTGAAGCCTGTGCGCCGGCAGGGTGTCTCGAAAGAATATGAGCTGCTTAAGAATCATCTTTCGCAATCTTTCCATACGCAGGTGCAATTCACTTGCAACAAACAAGGTCGTGGAAAAATCACATTTCCTTTTAAAAATGAGCAGGAACTTGAGAGATTAATTACTATCTTTGACCGCTTGAAAGGCAATCTGGAGAATTGATGGATGATACGGGTTGCCAATATGTTGTATAAGTTAAAATAAAACTTAGAAATTTGGCAAGATTTAGATTTTTCAGGAAAGAAATGCTTAAAAAAGATTTAGCTTTGTTGCTGGTCTTTGCCATTTCATTTCCGTTTTCTATATTTGCTGATGAAACCGTTAACGGAGAAGAGAACGATGAAATAATCGTGCCGGAGCGGGAAAAACGGGTGTCGCCGCCTAAGCAGGGCGGAGATGCTGTTTTTGTGCAGCCTGACACGCTGGCGTCTGATTCTTTGCGGTCTGTGAAAGTTGATATTGACACACTCGCGACCGATTCTATAACTGCCGGAGCGCTTTCAGCCCTTGCCGATACGGTGGATACGGCCGACAGGCTTCCGACGGAGTTCGAATTAAGAAGAAATTTCAATCCGGATCCGATACGTGCAGTGTGGCTTTCCGCATTGTGTCCGGGGTTGGGGCAGATTTATAACCGGCGTTATTGGAAGTTGCCGATTGTCATTGGTGGGTATGCCGGGCTTGTTTATGCCACTTCGTGGAATAACAGGATGCTTACGGATTATACGCAGGCTTATCGGGACATTACCGACAGCGACCCGAATACTAAAAGCTATATGGATCTATATCCTCCGACGACACGTGAAGAGGATATCGATATGGAATGGCTGGAACGCTCGCTACGGTCGAAAAAGAATTTTTACAGGCGTAACCGTGACTTGTGTATAATAGGTATGGTTGGTCTGTATCTTGTTTGTATGGTAGATGCTTATGTTGATGCTTCATTGTCGCACTTCGACATTTCTCCTAATTTGTCGATGGATGTGGCTCCGGCTGTAATAGGATCGGCCGACAGGCTTTCCAATTCGTTCGGTGTACAATGTGCGTTGACGTTTTGACGGTATGTGTTTAATGTTGAAAAAGAAAAAATAAAATAATGAAAAAGGGGTTATTGATATTGTTGATGCTTGCAGGAGCGGTGACTGCGGCTGTTGCGCGTCCTACTGTGCTGACTTTGAAGGAATCGATACAGGACAGCACGATTATTTATCCTGAAAGTTTCGAGACTGACACGCAGAAACTGATGGAGAATTGGTATCTTAAGAATTATGCTATTATTGACGAGGATAGTGAGGCTTCTGCAGACGTGCCTACGACAAAAGAGGAATTCATTGAACGTTTGCAGAATATGCCCACCGTCATAGAGATGCCCTACAATCAGGTGGTGCGCAGCTATATAGATATGTACACACAGCGTCGTCGTGCTCTTGTCGAGGAGATGCTGGGTTTGAGCATATATTATATGCCTATTTTTGAGCAGGCTCTGGAACGTGAGGGATTGCCTCTTGAGCTGAAATATCTGCCTGTTATTGAGTCGGCGTTGAATCCTGATGCGGTATCACGTGCTGGCGCTACAGGCTTATGGCAATTCATGCTAAGTACTGCCAAGGGTCTTGGACTGGATGTGAATTCTCTTGTTGACGAGAGACGCGACCCTGTCCGTTCTTCGGAAATGGCGGCAAAATATTTGAAACAGCTTTACGGTATGTATGGAGACTGGTCGCTTGCCATAGCTTCGTATAATTGCGGTCCGGGTAATGTCAACAAGGCAATGCGCCGTGCTGGTGGCGGCAAGAAGGATTTCTGGGACATTTATTTCTATCTTCCTGCCGAGACTCGTGGTTATGTGCCGGCTTTTATCGCTGCCAATTATGTAATGAGTTATTATCAGGATCATAATCTTGGAAAAGCATTGGCTCGCCGTCCGGTGTTGACTGATACTGTGATGGTTGACAAGCGTGTGCATTTCGACCAGATTTCTTCTGTGCTGAATATTCCGGTGGAGGAATTGCGAGTGTTGAATCCGCAATATCGTCGTGATTTAGTTCCTGGCGACATCCGTCCGTATTCGTTGACTCTCCCTTCACAACAAATCTATAGTTATATAGTAAGCGAGGACAGCATCGTGGGACATGATTCCAATCTGTATGCACGTCGTAGCGAAGTGACCCCGGGTGGAGAGCAGGATTCGGGTGACACAAAGGTCGTTACGAAATACCATGTGGTGAAGCGTGGAGAAACTATTTCTAAAATTGCACGCCGTTATGGTGTATCGACCACTTCGTTGAAACGCTGGAACGGCTTGCGGAGCAATCGTATCCGTCGTGGGCAAAGGTTGAAAATAAATACTTATGTGAAAGTTGAGTCTGATGATGCCGACAGTAATGATGAAAATCTTGCCGTTGCGGATTCGGGTAATGCTAAAGATAAGGTGGCAGAGAAGAAGTTGGCAAAGGCAAAATACCATACAGTGCGACGTGGCGAGACGCTTTCGAGCATTTCGGATGACTATGGGGTGACAGTCAGTGACCTTAAGGAATGGAATGGTTTGAGAAACAATTCTATCAATGCCGGGCAACGGCTTGCCATCGACAGCAGTGTCGCTAAAAAATCTCCGGCAAGGTCTTCGGAACAGTCAACCACTACGCATAAAGTGCGACGTGGAGAGACTCTTGGCTCAATAGCTGCCAGATATGGTGTGACTGTGGCGAACTTACGTGATTGGAACGGCATAAGCGGAAGCAATATCAAAGCTGGTCAGAAGCTGGTTGTTAAGGGCGGTGCTGCTAAATCGTCGAAATCGAAGAAAAGCAGAACTTCTTACAAGACTTATACGGTAAAATCCGGTGAGACGCTCGGCGGAATAGCCGAACGCAATGGTACTACGGCTGCTGCGATACGCCGTGCCAATGGAATTAAAGGGTCGATGATTCGTGTCGGGCAGAAACTTAAGATTCCGAGAAATTAGATGCTTCCAAACAATAGTGATAGAGCCGACAGGATGGGTTGGGTGACCATCCATACAATCATAGAGGCGAGTGACCAGTATAAAGCGCGGTCACTCGCTTTTTTAGCCTTAAGGTAATTGTTGTTATAAAAATGATTTGACACCTTGCTTGCATATACGATGGCTACAACTCCAATTGGCAGACAGCATAATATTGTTGATAGAATTGCCCAAACCAAGTTGGTAGGAGGGCATTTTGAGGTGTCGGTCTCTTTTTCCAATTGTTTCCCTTCTTCCAGCCCTTTGTGGTATCCTTGTATGAAAGCATTTTCAAAGGCTTCTTGAGGGTTGATGTGCGGTTGTGTTTGTGGTGTCTGGTATTTTTGACTCATATATTCATCTCTGTTGAATACAGGTGGCAAATTTATTGGCGTTTCTTTGCCTGTGTATTCTGCAGAGTCCTGTTCTTCTGGGATTTCTTCATTTCTATACGGGATTTCGGTGTGGCTCACTGGAGCGTCTTGTGTTTCAGTACTTTCTTTGCAGTTGCCAAAGATAAGTTGAAACACGGGTGTGTCGGCAATCTCTGTCCATTCTTTCAATTCCTTATACCAAATCTTGGTGGAATGGTTTATGTCGAGAGATTTAAGCTCATCAAAAGTGAAAGGGCCATCCATTTCACCATTTTTTATTATCCAGTATTGAGTATCCATTATATTGTTAGGTGAATGATAACGCAAATATAGTGCAAGGCGAGTGCATAAGAAAGAGCTTGCTCGATTTTTTAAGCCGAGCCGCAGCCGATATTATGAAAATATAGTGCAAGGCGAGTGCATAAAAAAGAGCTTGCTCGATTTTTTAAGCCGAGCCGCAGCTATTTAAGATTAAGGCGCGAGAAACTTTCTCGCGCCTTAATCCTCATAAAGAAATTTATTTATAAGATTTTGCATAAATGTCAATTATCTCTGTGCGGTTGAGCGGGCGAGGGTCAAAAGAGAACAGACCGCCCATTGTGTTGACTGCATTATCGGCAAATCGTGGAAAATCTTCAGGTGTTATGCCGTAATCGCTTAATTTAATATTGTCAACTCCGCATTCTTTCTTTAGAAATGCCAGAGCGTCGATAAAGTCGGACGGACGTGCGCTCTTCTTTTCAGTCATTGTTTCGAACATTTTCATATAGCGTTTCATCCTGTCATTCTTGAACGTGGTGAAATACGCTTCAGAGATGGCTATCAATCCTGCTCCGTGGGGCAGTTTCGGATAATATGCGCTCATTGCGTGTTCCATTGAGTGCTCTGAAGTGCATGAAGATGTTGACTCTACCATTCCGGCAAGTGTTGCAGCCCATGCCACTTTGCTTCTGGCTTTCAAGTCGGAACCATTCTTAACGGCGACAGGTAGATATTTGTAGAGTAGTCGTACCGCTTCGAGCGCGTAAAGGTCGCTTATGGGTGAGGCGATGGAAGCAATATAGCCTTCTGCTGCATGGAAAAAGGCATCGAATCCTTGGTATGCAGTGAAGGCGGGAGGAATCGACAGCATCAATTCCGGATCAACAATGGAGATTGCCGGAAATGTCAGGGAGCATCCGAAGCCTATTTTCTCGTTTGTCTCTTCGTTTGTAATTACGGTCCACGGGTCCATTTCTGTACCGGTGCCGGCAGTGGTGGATATTGCCACTATTGGGAGCGCATTCTTTACAGCTTTGCCTTTTCCTGTCCCACCGGAAATGTAGTCCCAATAATCGCCATCGTTCACTGCCATTATGGCGATTGATTTTGCCGAATCGATTGTGCTTCCTCCTCCGAGACCGACAACAAAGTCGCATCTTTTTTCACGGCATATGGCAGCACCTTCCATTACGTGTGTTTTTATCGGGTTGGCTAATATCTTGTCGAATACCACGGTTTCCGCTCCGTTCTTTTTCAGAAGCTCGCAAACACGGTCGAGATATCCGTATTTACGCATGGATGTGCCGGCTGAAATGACAACCAGGGCTTTCTTCCCCGGAAGTTTGCATTCAGCCAGCTTATTTAACTCTCCTGCTCCGAAAATCAGTCTTGTGGGGATGTGTGCGGAAAAGTTCATTCTGTTCATACGCTTTTGGTTTTAACTGTTTAACTTAAAAAATAGATTTATTCAAAGTTATGAAATAAATGATTACACCAGGGGATTATTTGTGTTAAAAAATCATATCGAGGCTTTGATGTATGACAGATTGAAACGAAATCTCCAGTTTTTCCAAATAATTGAATTAAATAGCTATGGCTGATGTGGCACTGATTCTAAGTCGATACTATATTTTATGCACTCGTGTTTCGCTATATTTTCATAATATGGATTGCGGCTTGTGTAAAAAATCAGGCAAGCTCTTTTTTATGCACTCGCCTTACATTATATTTGCACACAAAAACAGATATAAATGACAGAGATTATAATAATAGTCATTCTAATCCTTTTAAACGGTATCTTTGCAATGTCGGAGATTGCCGTAATTTCAGCAAGAAAATCAAGTCTTTCGACAGACATAAAAAAAGGAAGCAGAAGCGCACGCTATGCGTTGAAGTTGGCCAATGAGCCTGACAGGTTTCTGTCAACGGTGCAAATCGGTATAACGTTGATTGGTATTTTGACCGGTATATATTCAGGGGCTCAGCTCAGCGACGATTTTGCTGTGCTGCTGATTGAGGCAGGTGTGGCTCCTGTTATAGCGGATGAAATAGCGCAGATAACGATTGTAGTCATTGTCACTTATCTTACGCTCATATTGGGAGAGTTAGTACCTAAGCGCATAGGTATGGCAGCTTCCGAGAAAGCTGCTAAGTTGATTGCGCGCCCGATGTATTATTTGTCGATTATCGCTTCTCCTTTCGTGAAATTGTTGGCTGCAAGTACATCCGGAATGTTTAATCTTCTTGGGCTGAAAGATGCGGAGACAAAAGTGACGGAAGAGGAGATTAAGAGCATTGTTCAGGAGGGTAAGGAAGATGGTGAAGTGCAAGAGGTGGAGCAGGACATTGTGGAAAGGGTCTTTCAGCTTGGCGATATGAAAGTTTCCTCCTTGATGACTTACCGTTCTGATTTGGTTACTATTGACATAAATATGGATAAGCAGCAGGTTAAGGACGTGCTGCGTGAGAAGATTTACCAGGTTTATCCGCTTATTGACAAGAATCTCGATAATGTGAAGGGTGTAATCCGCATAAAGGATTTAATACTGGAACTTGATAATCCGGATTTCAATATTGCGGATATTTGTCGTCAGGCCACCGTATTCCACGAGAATATGAGCGTTTATAAGGCTTTGGAAAAGATGCGCGACAACTCAACAGGATCTGCGCTTGTTTTCGATGAGTTTGGCAGTTGCCAAGGTCTGATAACATTAAAGGACATAATGGAGGGACTTGTCGGCAAGTTCGAGGATATTAATACTGAGCCTGACATAATAGAGCGAGCTGATGGCAATAGCTGGTTGGTTGACGGTCAATGCTCGATTTATGATTTCCTTAGCTATTTTGAAGCAGACGACCTTAATGAAGAATATTCATTCAATACCGTCGGCGGACTTATCCTGAAACAGTTGGGCGACATTCCACAATCTGGCGATGTGGTTGTATGGAATTATTTCCGTCTAGAGGTTGTTGACATGGATGGTGCGCGCATCGACAAAATACTTGTCTCTAAAATAGAGAAAACGGCAGAACAATAATGGGTGTTGCCTCGATAATCGAATGGGCACTTGCCCACTTGGGCTATTGGGTAGTGTTTTTTTTGATGGTAATGGAAAATTCTGTTGTTCCATTGCCGGCTGAGCTTATTGTGACGCCTGCCGCTTATAATGCCGCAAATGGCAAGATGAGTGTTGTGCTGCTTATTGTTGTTTCCACGCTGGGCTCTACTGTTGGTGCCATAATTAATTATTATCTTTCTTTGTGGATAGGTCGTCCGGCTATTTATAAATTTGCTGGCAGCCGTTGGGGAAGATTGATTTTTCTGAATAGAGAGAAATTAGAAAAGGCGGAAGAGTTGTTCCGCCGTAATGGTAAAATATCCACATTTATCGGGCGATTGCTACCGGCTGGACGTCAGTTCATATCTATTCCTGCAGGTCTTGCAAGGATGAATGTTGGCTCATTCATATTTTATACCACGTTTGGTTCTGCCATTTGGAATTCGTTTCTTGTCGGTTTGGGATATTACCTTGCCTATCTGTTGCCGGAAGATCAGATTGTAGCAGAGCTTGAAAAGTACGGTATGCAGCTTAATGTCGCTTTTGTGGTGATTGTGGCAGCCGCATTGGTGTGGCATTTTGTACGTCGCCGGATGCACAAAAAAAGCAAATGAGTGCAATTATGCACACTTTTGAGCTTTATGTGCTGCACATATGTGTGGTAAGTGTGTAACATTCAGAAGTTTATAGAAATTTTAGCATTGTTTTCCTCTTGATTTGCCTAATTAATTTTTATATTTGCATCGGTTTTTGATAACTGATTGTAAGTATTAAATTAAAAATAATAACAAATGGGTCACGTAGAAGAAGTTGCGAACCGCTTGAAAGGACTGAGGGACGCATTAGGCCTGACAGTTTCGGAGATTGCTTCCGCTTGTGGCATTGCCGAGGACAGTTATGTCAAATATGAGTCAGGCGAGATTGATATACCGGTAAGTACGATTCATAAAATTGCTCACACTTATGGTGTGGAAATTACGGCTTTGCTTTTTGGAGAGGAGCCTAAAATGAAAAGCTATTTTGTCACAAGGAAAGGCACTGGAGTCAGTGTTGAGCGGCGTAATTGGTATAAATATCAGTCGCTTGCTGCCGGATTTTCTAATCGTGTGATGGAGCCGTTCCTTGTCACGGTTGAGCCGGATGCGGGTTGTCAGGATGTTCATCTTAGCTCTCACGACGGACAGGAGTTCAACTATGTTGAATCCGGTAGTATGGAGATACATATCGATGGAAAGAAGATTATTCTCGAAGAGGGCGACACCATTATGTTCGATGCCCGTCATCCTCATGGGATGCGTGCGGTAGGTGACAGGCAATTGCGATTTATTGCCATCATAATTTGAAAATCTATAAGAATAAAAACATATAGTTATGCTGGAAAGATTTCTTGACAAGACGGAATTTGAATCTTATGAGGATTTTATGGAAAATTTCCGTGTCAATATTCCTGATAATTTCAATTTCGGCTATGATGTTGTTGACGAATGGGCTCGTGTCGAACCCGACAAGAAGGCGTTGTTGTGGACAAATGAGTCAGGCGATGTCATACAGTTCACCTTTGCCGATATAAAGCGGGAAAGCGACAAGGCTGCATCGTTTTTCCTTTCACTTGGAATAAAGAAGGGTGATATGGTGATGCTGATATTGAAGCGGCGCTACCAATTCTGGTTTTCTATAATAGCGTTGCACAAGATTGGCGCGGTAACTATACCGGCAACCCATCTCCTGACAGCCAAGGATATCGTTTACCGTTGTAACGCCGCCGATATTAAAGCGGTTGTCGCTGTCGGCGACGATGTGGTCTTGAAGCATATAATGGATGCTAAGCCGGATTGCCCGACTTTAAAATATTGCATATCAATAGGGCCGGATGTGCCTGAAGGATGGCTTGATTTCTCGAAAGGTTGTGAAGAGGCGGCTCCCTTTGTGCGTCCTGAGCATCCAAACAGCAACGACGACATTTCCTTGATGTATTTCACTTCCGGGACAACTGGCGAGCCGAAAATGGTTGCGCACGATTTCACTTATCCTTTGGGACACATCATTACAGGGTCATATTGGCATAATTTGCACGAGAGCAGTTTGCATCTGACGCTTGCCGACACTGGCTGGGGCAAAGCTGTGTGGGGAAAGCTGTACGGGCAGTGGATAGCCGGGGCTAATGTGTTTGTATATGATTTCGAGAAATTCAAGCCGGTAGATGTGTTACATAAGATACACGATTTCCGCATTACATCGTTTTGTGCGCCGCCTACGGTATTCCGTTTTTTGATACGGGAGGATTTGTCGAAATTTGATATATCTTGCCTTAAGTATTGTACTATTGCCGGCGAGGCTCTTAATCCGAGTGTCTATGACGAATGGCTGAAGCTGACAGGCATAAAGCTGATGGAGGGTTTCGGGCAGACTGAGACTACGCTGACCATTGCCACTTATCCTTGGCTTGAACCAAAACCGGGGTCGATGGGCAAAAAGGGACCGGTTTACGACATAGACCTCCTGACTTCCGACGGGCGTTGGGCTGAAGATGGAGAGCAGGGAGAAATTGTGGTACGCACACACGGGAATAAGCCGCTTGGATTGTTCAAGGAATATTATCGTGATTCGGAATTGACCCATATGGCTTATCACGATGGAATCTATCATACAGGTGATGTGGCTTGGCGTGACGAGGACGGGTATTTCTGGTTTATCGGTAGAAAAGATGACGTGATTAAGTCTTCAGGTTACCGTATTGGTCCGTTTGAGGTGGAAAGTGCTTTGATGACACATCCGGCTGTGGTGGAATGTGCCATAACCGGTGTGCCTGACGAGATTCGCGGTCAGGTGGTGAAAGCAACTATCGTCTTGGCTCCCGGATATAAGGACCGTGACAAAGAGCAGCTTACGAAAGAGATTCAGGAGCACGTGAAGCGTACAACGGCGCCTTACAAATATCCGCGGGTCGTGGAATTTGTTGATGAGCTGCCGAAGACGATAAGCGGGAAAATCCGTCGTGTGGAAATCCGTCAGAAGGATAACGCTTAAAATCCTTTTTTTAGGTTTAAAGCAAATCAGGGACTGCAAAAACACAGTCCCTGATTTGTTTTAAACGTTTCATCCGGATGCTTGATTTTATAGCACGGGGCTGAGAAGGCGTATGAACGATTCTTTCAGCTTTTGTATGAACGGGCGGTGCCGCCACATTGTTGATGTTATGCGTGTAGAGTCTTTCTGGTCATTAAGGAATATCTCTTTCATTTGTGCGTTGATTTTACGGCTGTAGATGAATGCGTTGCATTCGAAGTTGTATTCCATGCTCCGGAAGTCGAAGTTCGTGGACCCTGTGGTGGTTATTTCGTCGTCGATGATTATGGTCTTGGCGTGCAGCATCCCCGGCTCGTAGAAATAGATTTTGATACCTGACTTGATGCATTGCCCGATATATGAGCCTGAAGCAAGGCGCAGCATTACGGAGTCGGGCTTGCGGGGGATGATTATTCTTACGTCAACTTTCGACAGGGCGGCCGTCTGCAGCGCTTTCAGCAGGCTTTCGGTAGGAAGGAAATATGGGGTTTCGATATAGACCAGCTTTTTTGCGCTGCCTATGGCTTTCAGGAACATAAGCGCAATGTTGTGCCATTGCCCGAAAGGACCGCTCGTGACGATTTGGATTCCTGCGTCATCGTCTGCTGTCGGCTCGTAGCGTTTGATTTCCTCGTTGAACGGTGGCAGACCCATGAATGCCCAGTCGGTGCCGAATGAATAGGCAAGCCCGAAGATGCATTTCCCCCTTATCCGCAGGTGGGTGTCGCGCCATATGTTGCCAGGGGTGCTGATGTAGCGGTCGGCGATGTTCATACCTCCTATATATCCTGTCTCTCCATCGATTATTGTGATTTTGCGGTGGTTGCGCCAGTTTATTCTTGTGGCGAATTCCGGGAATGTCACTTTAAAGAATGGGTGAACTTCTATGCCTGCCTCTGCCATTTCCTGATAGAACTTTTTGCTCACTTTGAAGCATCCTACGTGGTCGTAGATTACCCGCACTTCCACTCCCTGCCTTGCTTTCTCGATTAGTATCCTCCTTATTTCCCTCCCTATGTTGTCGTCTTCGAATATGTAGAATTGCAGGTCGATGGATTTTTGTGCTTTTTTAAAATCGTCAATAAGACAGGCGAACATCTCTTTTCCATTAGTGAAAATTTCCACTTTGTTCCCTGGAAAATATATTGCGCCGGTAAGCGATTGCCCTAATTTCACGAGCTGCTTGCTTTCGCTGGAGAGCTGCAATTTTGGTATATCGACTTGCTTTATACGTTCCTTGCGCATCAGTTTGCGGCGCATGCGCTTTGAGATTACGGCTTTGATTTTGATGCTGCGTCCAAAAAACAGGTATAATATCAGCCCGATTACGGGAAGGAACATAAGCACTGTCACCCATGCGAGGGAGCGTACCGGGTTGCGGTTTTCTGATATGACTACGTATATGACCGACAGGATGGTTGCCGTATAGACAATCAGAGCTATGATGCCAATCCATTGATATGGAGTAATGAGTGCGGTCATATCAGGTGATATGGTTATTAACTAATTCTTTTGCTAAATTAGAAAAAAAACAAAACGATTCCAAAAAAGTGAATAATAATTTGTTTTTACGATGAAAATTTTTAATTTTGCGGTAGTTAGAAGTATCGGTATGTTGAAAAAGAAATTAATAGCATTAGGATGTGCGCTGCTGTGTTGTGCGGCGGCGTTTGCAGAGGGGGCGGATAACCGTGTCCCGTCTGCTCCTGTTGCCGTTTCGGCACTTCCCGGCACTTTGACCCTTGAGAACAATACCGGCAAAAGTGTCACTTTTACTGTCTATTCCATAACAGGGCAGGCGGTGAAAACGGTTACCTTGAAATCCGATAGTGCTACTGTGGCATTGCCGCAGGGTTTTTATATCGTAAAAAGCGATGAAGGCACTGTTAAGGTAGTTGTGAAATAGCCGGTCGGCATACTGTGTCGTTTTTGTAAATTTAATAACTTATATTCATTTATTTATGTCAAATCTTGTTGTAAGACTTCTTGCCGCGTCAACTGTGGCCTCTGTTGCTGCGCTTTCACCTGTTGCCGCGGATTCGCAAACGTTGCCTAAAGTCCCTGATGCGGTATTGGATGCTTATCCAGTGTATTCTGGCGATGACCTGGAGCTTAAGGTTGATGCTGCCGGTACGCATTTCCGCTTGTGGTCGCCTGGCGCTGAGGCTGTGAGATTGCATTTGTATGCTGATGGATTGAAAGGGGATGCGTATCAGACTGTAGATATGAGGAAAGACGTGGCTGGCACGTGGACGTATTCGTTTGCTGAAAAACTTTACGGTAAGTTTTATACTTTCCAAATCCATATGGATGGGAGATGGTTGAAGGAGACACCGGGTGTGTGGGCGAAAGCTGTGGGTACCAACGGTTATCGTGCCGCTATAATCGACTTGGCTTCGACTGACCCGGAAGGATGGGAGAATGATAAGTATGTTGTCACTCCGCATCAGACTGATGCCGTCGTCTATGAGATGCATCATCGTGATTTCTCCGCGCACCGCAATTCGGGTATTGTAAATAAAGGAAAATTTATTGCTATGCTTGAGCAGGGGACGCTTTCTCCCGACGGGGAAAAGACCGGTATTGACCATTTGAAGGAGCTGGGTGTGACACATGTGCACATATTGCCGTCATATGATTTTAATTCGGTTGACGAGGCTCAGCTTATGGACCGCCAGTATAACTGGGGATATGACCCTATTAACTATAATGTGCCAGATGGCTCTTATTCAACAAATCCTGCCGACCCTGCTACGCGAATACGCGAGATGAAAAAGATGGTCAAGGCATTGCACGATGCCGGTATCGGTGTGATTATGGATGTCGTATATAACCATACTGCCGTTAACGATGATTCTAATTTCTCTCTTACTGCTCCGGGGTATTATTACCGCCATAATCCTGACGGTTCTTACAGCGATGCTTCGGGGTGTGGCAATGAGACTGCTTCCGATCGTCGTCAGATGGGGGATTTCATCGTCAATTCTGTTAAATACTGGACGGAAGAATACCATATCGACGGTTTCCGTTTCGACTTGATGGCGATACACGACACGGAGACGATGACCCGTGTGGCTGAGACTGTCCGTGCGATTAACCCGTATGCCGTCATTTATGGTGAGGGCTGGACTGCTGGCGACAGCCGCTTGCCGGTAGAGCGCCGGGCTCTGAAGGAGAATGTAGCTAAGATGGAAGGCATAGCGGTGTTCAGCGACGATATCCGCGATGCGGTCAAGGGGCATTACAGCCGTGAAGAAGACCGTGGATTCGCTTCCGGCAAACCAGGATTGGAGGAAACTGTAAAAATCGGTATTGTCGCTTCTACTGCTCATCCGCAGGTGGATTATTCCAAAGGCAACAATTCTAAATTTGCATATGCTTCTTCACCTGAGCAGATTATGAATTATGTGTCGTGCCACGACGATCTTTGCCTTACCGACAAGATGCGCAAGTCGATGCCTGATGTCACGGATTCCGTAAGAATGCGTGTGGCGCGGCTGGCACAGACAATCGTGTTCACTTCGCAGGGTACTCCGTTCATGTTTGCAGGCGAGGAAATTTTCCGAGACAAGAAAGGTGTGCACAATTCGTTCAAGTCTCCCGACGAGGTGAATGCCATCGATTGGACATTGAAGCGCAAGAATCGTGAACAGTTCGATTATTACCGTAATCTTATCGATTTGCGGCGCAGCCATCCGGCATTCCGTATGACAAATGCGGATGACATAGCAAAGCATATAGTTTTCGACGATGTGAAAACGCCTAATCTCATTTCATACGCCATCAAGGATAATGCCAATGGTGACGAATGGAACGAAATAAGAGTAGTGTTCAATGGCAGCGCAGAGCCGCAAACGGTGAAAGTGCCTAAAGGCGAATGGACGGTGATTGCCGCTGACGGCAAGCTCGACAAGAACGGTTTGGGCACGATGAAAGGCGGTAAGGTAGAGGCTGCTCCGCAAGCCGCGCTTATACTTGCCCGTTGATATTTAATCTGTGAAATATTGGCAGCATCGCCGTCAAAACGGCGATGCTGTTTGGTTTAAGTCATTATTGATGTGGTGGCATTGGGGACGATTGCCGGAGCGGTGAGGCGGACGGTTGCGGCGCGGACCGAATCCGTCGTAGTTGGTGTCATTTTCTGTAGTGCCTTTGCCGAATGCAGTGAAGCGGTAGGAGAATGTCAGCATGAAGTAGCGGGTGACGGTGTTGTATTCGCTGTCTTGTATGTAGTTGGCGGTCACGCTCCTCGATATGTTCTGTTTCTGGTGCAGCAGGTCGTAGGCGCGCAGGCCTATGGTTGCCTGTTTGCTTTTGAGGAATTGATATGATATTGATGCGTTCCATAGCCATTGTTCGCTGTCGTAGCCTTGTGAATATCCGCTTGTGTTGCCGTAGGTCAGATCGGTGTTCAGCACCAGCCCGAACGGAAAATAATACGTGCCGTTGAACGTCGCGCCGTAGGAGTGCACGTTGCGGTTGCTGCCGGTCTGGTTGGAGTTGCGCGTTATTTGGAGATTGTAGTACGGGCGCAGCTCGAAGTCGGCGGCATCGGTGCGGAATGCCACGCTCGGTGTCTCGCTTATCATCACGTTGCTACTGCGGTTGATAATGTTGTTGTTGAATCCCACGGTGCGCGAGAAATTGGCGAAAAGATTGTTGGCAATGCGCCAGTTCTTGTTGCGCAGCGGTGATGTGTACATCATCATTGCGTTTGCCGACCATACGCCGTTCACATTGTCGTAGGTGGTTGTCTGTCCTCCGGTCTCTTTGTCGAATAGGGTTTTGGATATGATGCTGTTTGTCGTGATGTTAGTGCTTACCATTGCCATTATGCTGCGTTGCGATTCCTGGTTGAAATTGTTGTATCGCAGCGATATGCGGTGGCGGAACGATGGTACTAAGTCCGGATTTCCAACTATGATGCGGAGCGGGTCTGTTTCATCGGCAACTGGCTGAAGTTGCTTAAGGGACGGCGATTGTGACGAGCCGCGGTAGTCGAGCGCGAGGCTTTCCATTTTTGAGAATGCATAGCGGAATCGCATAAACGGCGCATAGTTCCATACCCAGTTTGTAGGGATGTTACGGTCGCTGTTAATCAGGTCTTCACTGCGCATCATAGTCGGTGTCACTGCAAAACCTCCATTCAAGCGGTATTTTTCACGGTTTTGTTGGAATCCTACACGAAATTCTTGTGTGAATTGGTCGTTGCGGAAGCGGTTGCTTAAATCCTCGTCAAGCACACCGGATTCACCGGCAATCGCCATTGCTGCCACAGGGTTTGTTACTATACCGTTTCTGGCGAGCATATCTACAGCTTTTTCCGTGTCGAAGTTGCCCGACATGTCATAGACCAATTTGTCGGCGTTGTTGAAATAGTAGTTCATACGGTAGGCAAAAGTCAGGAACCGCGCTTTCTTGATGTCGCCCAGCGGCTCTGTCCATGTCAGCCGTGCTCCTATTCGGCTTGTCCATTGCCGGTTGTCGGTCGAGAGGTCGCGTGTCTCGTTTTTGTCGGGGACGAGGAAAAACTCGTTGATGGCATACGAAGTCTCGTCTTCTTGCGTGTTGCTGTATTTGTATGAGACTTGTGTGCTGAACGAGCGTCCTATGCGCCGTTTGAACTTATGGTTATAGACCAATTCTCCTGAAAGGTCGTAGCTTGTGCCGTTGCCTTCAGCTCTATTGTCGCTTCGGTTGACTAATGTCTGGTTTTTGTCGCCTGCGCGTAAAGTTGAAAAGTCGGTTTTTCCCGAATCGTTGAAGCTTATGGTGAAATTCGGGCGGAAGTCGATGGTGTTAGACGAGTCTGCTTCCCATTTCATCCTGAAATGACCGTTCACGCTGTGGTTGCGGTCGCGCGAGCTGCTTTCGGAGTCCTCGTATGAGGTTGAGTCTGTGAAGAGATATTGCTTGTTGAATTTCGTGTCGGTCTTTTGATTGGAATGCGAGTACATTACATCGCCGCCTACACGGAATATTTCTTCGTTGCCTACATTGAAATTCAGTCCGATGCTTTGTGTGGAATTTATTCCGTTGCTTCCGCCGAAACGTGAGAATCTTCCCATTCCTGGACTTGTGAAAGCCGGATCGTTAGTGTTGTTTATGTTGCCGAGGATGCTGAATTGGTTGTCGTTTACAAAGCGGTTCACCATGAAATTGCCGGCATGGCGGTCATCGGTGCCGTAGCCTGCCGTTACATTTCCGAACCATCCCTGTTTCATGCCTTTTTTTACGGTCAGGTTGATTACTGTCTCCTCCTCTCCGTCGTCAACGCCTGTAAGCCGTGCGAGGTCGCTTTTACGGTCGATTACTTGTAGTTTGTCAACTATGTCAACAGGTATGTTTTTCGACGCCACTTTTGCGTCGTCGGAAAAAAATTCCTTGCCGTCAACAAGAATCTTCGATACTTCTTTGCCTTGTGCCGTGATTTTGCCTTCGCTGTCCACTTCGACGCCCGGCAACCGTTTCAGCAGGTCTTCCACTACGGCATTCGGTTGTGTCTTGAACGAGCCGGCATTATATTCTACGGTATCCTGCATCACTTTTACATCGGTTTTCACACCTACGACTTCCGCTTCATCCAAGACTATGGAGTTTGGACGCATGGCAATCGTGTCGGTCGAGACGGTATGCCGTCCTGCAGTCACGTTTTTTGTCGTAGTATGGTAGCCAAGATAGGATGTCTCGATGATGTAGCTGCCGTTTTTGACGTTGATTGTGAACAATCCTTGTGCATCGGTCATTCCTCCTGTCACGTAAGCGCTGTCGCGTTGCTGCAGTACTCTTACTGTGGCGTTGGCGAGCGGTGATTTGTCAGTGGCGTCTGCAACTGTTCCTTTTATGTTGCCGGCGAAACAGCTTGCGGTGGATATTAGTACGGCAATATTGAATATAATTGTTCGCATTACAGCTATATGTGTCATTTTTGTGGTGTCAAAAGTAATTAAAAATGCCCGGAAATTTTCTTGTATAATGGACAAAACGACTAAATGTACTTATATTTGCAAATGTTTTAATATTATTTAATCGATGAGAGAATTCATTGAAATATTGCGCAGGTTTGTACCCCCTTATAAGAAATATCTTGCGCTCAATATAATTTTCAACATATTGGCGGCGGTGTTGACGCTGTTTTCGTTTGCGCTTATCATCCCTATTCTTGAAATGCTGTTTATGGGCGACAAGGGTGTGGCTTATGAGTATATGGAATGGGGGAGTGCGTCGCTCAAGGATGTGGCAATCAATAATTTCTATTATTCGGCATATTATTGTAAGACGCATCTTGGCGCCTCGCTCACGCTGATGTTGCTTTGTGTGGCGCTTGTATTCATGACTTTTTTGAAAACAGGCGCAACTTATATGAGCTCATATTTCCTTATCCCGATACGTTCAGGGATTGTCCGCGATATCCGTAATTTTGTGTACGACAAGATTGTAAGCCTTCCGATAGGCTTTTTCACAAGCGAGCGCAAAGGAGATGTGATGGCACGTATGTCGGGCGATGTGGCGGAGATAGAGAATTCGATTATGGCGTCGCTGGATATGATGTTCAAGAACCCGATTATGATAGTCGTGTGTCTTGCCATGATGATAGCGATAAGTTGGGAGCTTACGATTTTTGTGCTTATTCTTCTTCCATTGGCAGGTATGGTGATGGGGCGTGTGGGAAAGCGTCTGAAGCGCACTTCTCTCGAAGGACAGCAGCAATGGGGGGCTTTGATGTCAACGATTGAGGAAACTCTTGGAGGATTGCGTATCGTCAAGGCTTTTAATGCAGAGCATAAGATGAAGAAGCGTTTTCACGACGAGAACCAGCGGTTTTTCGGCACGTCTAACCGCATAAACCGGCGTCAGTCGCTTGCGCATCCTATGAGTGAGTTTCTTGGAACGCTTACAATAGCGATTGTCCTGTGGTTTGGAGGTACGCTTATACTTTCTGGCAACAACATAATCGATGCTCCGACGTTCATCTATTATATGGTGATTTTCTATAGCATCATCAATCCGGCAAAGGACTTGTCGAAAGCGGTATATGCCGTTCAGAAAGGGCTTGCTTCAATGGAGCGTGTGGATAAGATTCTGAGCGCTGATAATCCGATAAAGGATCCTGTGAATCCCAAGACGGTATCGACACGTGAGGGATGCATCCGTTACGACCATGTGCGTTTCCGTTATAATACAGACTGGGTTGTCGATGATGTTACGCTTGAAATACCTTTCGGCAAGACTGTCGCGCTCGTGGGGCAGTCGGGATCTGGAAAATCCACGCTTGCCGATTTGTTGCCGCGTTTCTACGATGTTGACGAGGGCTCGATTTCCATCGATGGCATTGACATCCGTCAGATTCGTGTGAAGGATTTGCGTGCGTTGATGGGCAATGTGAATCAGGAGGCTATTCTTTTCAATGACACTTTTTTCAACAACATAACTTTCGGTGTGGAGAATGCCACTATGGAGCAGGTGGTGGAGGCGGCCAAGATTGCAAATGCTCACGATTTCATAATGGCTTCTGAGGACGGCTATGACACGAATATCGGAGACCGGGGCTGCAAGTTGTCGGGCGGACAGCGCCAGCGCATCAGCATCGCGCGGGCTATCCTGAAAAATCCGCCGTTGCTGATTCTTGACGAGGCAACTTCCGCTTTGGATACAGAAAGCGAGCGTCTCGTGCAGGAGGCTCTTGACCGGTTGATGAAGAACCGTACGACGCTTGTGATAGCCCATCGCCTTTCAACTATCAGAAACGCCGATATGATATGTGTGATGCACGAGGGGAAAATCGTGGAGAGCGGCACACACGACGAATTGATAGCTCTCAACCGTTATTACAAGCGCCTTGTTGATATGCAAAAATTCTGATTGAGATGAAAAAGATAGCAATATTCGCCTCTGGAACTGGTAGTAATGCCGAAAATCTCGCACGTGCTTTTGCCGATGACCTGCAAATTTGTGTGGATTCGCTTTTTTGTGACCGGGAGAATGCTCCTGTCGTGGAGAAGATGCACCGCTATGGCGTGCCGGTGTTCTATTTCCCGAAAGAGGTGTGGCGTGGCGATTGTAAGGAAATTGTAGAGTTGCTCCAGGACCGTGGTATCGATTTGATTGTGCTTGCCGGTTTCACGAGTTTTGTTGCCGATTGCATCGTGCAGGCTTTCGACCGCCGCATAATCAATCTGCACCCGTCGTTATTGCCTAAATTCGGTGGAAAAGGGATGTGGGGAATGAATGTGCACCGTGCTGTGATTGAAGCTGGTGAGAAGGAAAGCGGGATTACGGTTCATTATGTGTCGCCGGAAATCGACGGCGGCGAGATTGTTGCGCAGTTCAAGTGCGAAGTGCTGCCTGATGATACGCCCGAAACTCTTGTTTCCCGTATCCACGCTCTTGAGCACCGCTATCTCCCTGTTGTGGTCCGCTCTCTGCTGGAATGAATTTGTATTAGATAATTTGGTATATTGGTTTTCATAATAGATAAAGCGATGCCGTATTTTTCGATAATAGTGCCGGTATATAACCGTGTTGATGAAGTTGACGATTTGCTTGGTAGCCTTTCGCAGCAGACAAGCAAAGATTTTGAGGTTATTCTCGTTGAGGACGGCTCGTCGGAGCGTTGTGAAGCCGTTGTTGCCAAGTTTGAGGACAAAGTTGACGTAAAATATTTTTATAAGGAAAACGAGGGGCGTAGCATTGCTCGGAATTATGGGATGGAGCGCGCTTCGGGCGAATATTTCCTGTTCTTCGATTCCGATTGTGTCATACCGGAGCGGTATGTGGCAACTTTGCGCGACGCTTTGAGGAGCGGCTATACCGATTGCTTCGGAGGACCTGACGCCGCTCACAACTCGTTTACCGATATGCAGAAAGCCATCAATTATTCGATGACCTCGTTCCTCACTACCGGTGGAATACGTGGAGGCAAGGTGCAGCTTGAGAAGTTTGTCCCACGCACGTTCAATATGGGATTTTCCCGTAAGGTTTGGGAAAAGGTCGGAGGATTCCGTGAGATGTTCTCAGAGGACATAGATATGAGCACGCGTATTCGTCAGGCCGGTTTTTCCATATCGTTGATACGTGATGCATACGTATATCACAAGCGGCGCAACAATTTGAAGTCGTTCTGTCGCCAGACGTATGTTTTCGGAATGTCGCGCATCACTCTCTATATGCTTTATCCAGATTCCTTGAAATTGGTGCATATGCTTCCGGCTGTGTTCGTCATTGGGGTCGTGACGATGGCTTTGCTTTCGCTGTTGTGGTCGTGGTGGTGGATTATGCCGTTGGCTGCATATCTACTGGCGGTGTTTGTCTGTGCTTTGTTCTCTACGAAAAGCCTGAAAATATCGCTGCTTTCCATAGTGACGAGCGTTGTGCAGCTTGGCGCTTATGGCTTAGGATTCATTAAAGCTTACGTTTGGAAAGTATTGCTGCGTCACGGTCGTAATGTGGATGAAGAAGTGAAATTGAGAAAAGGCAAGTAGTTATGGAACGGAAGGATGAATACACACGGCGCATTGTTGACCTGATGAAGGAGGACCGTCCTCGTGAAAAAGCGTTGGCACACGGAATGCAGGCACTGACTACAGCCGAGCTTCTTGCCATATTGCTTGGAAGCGGTTCGCGTGGAGAATCGGTAATCGATTTGTCGCAGCGTATTCTCAATGATTCCGGTAACAGGTTGTCGAACATAGCCAAACGCTCGGTGCGTAATCTGATGAAGTCGTTTAAGGGAGTTGGTGAGGCAAAGGCGATTACGTTGCTTGCTGCCATAGAATTGGGGAAACGATACCGTGAGGAGGATCGCGACACAATGCCTGTGATACGTGACCCGGGGGCGGCCTATGATTTGATGCATTATCAGATGGAGGGATTGCCTCACGAGGAATTCTGGGCAATTTATCTGAATAATGCCAAGCGTGTAATCGACAGGCAGCGTATAAGCTCAGGAGGGATAGCTGCCACGGTTGTCGATGTGAAGATACTTATAAAATACGGGATTGAGAATCTTGCTACGGCTATGATTCTGGTGCATAATCATCCATCGGGCAACATTGTTCCGAGCCGTAATGATGATGAGCTGACCGTACGTGTGAAGAATGCCGCAAAACTTGTTGACATTGATGTGGTTGACCACATAATAATTGGAGAAAAAGGATATTACAGCTATACTGCGGAGGGCAGGTTGTGATTAGAATAATATATATGCCGTATGAAGATTGATGTTAAAAGATTTATTTATAGTGTAGCCCTTATGCTTTTCATCTTGTTTGTCTTTCCATTGATTCTTGATTCTATATTCGGTACGGGAGAAGGGCATTCGCATTCGGTGGAGATTCCTTCCCACGTGGTGCCTCATTCCTCACATTAGGCACAGGATGGTTAAATAATGTTATAAAGATGGATTTTCTGCTGTAAAACTATGTTGTAAAACATATATGTGCTATATTTGCATCAAGTTTTTCATGGTATTAAATTTTAAGGTAGAAAGGTTATTTGTCGGGAGATAAGTAATCTTTTTTGTTTTTATTCCTTTTTGTGGTGGTGTTTAAGGGGCAGCCGCGGGAACATTTTGCGGAAGCGGACGAGGTGGACGGTTATGCGTCCGCCGGCTATTATCAGTGTTACGGCGGCTATAATCATCAGTATTCCGCACAGTATTCGTGGTGTCAATGCTTCGCCGAACACTGTGACGCCGATTATGACAGCGGTTACTGGTTCCAACGCTCCGAGAATAGCGGTAGGAGTAGAGCCTATGTATTGTATGGCGCTTGTGGTGCATAGGAATGATATTGCTGTCGGGAATATGGCAAGTGCGATGAGGTTGCTCCACATATACCATTTCTGCGGCAGGGTGACTGCTTGTCCGAAATCCAGACGGACGAGGAACAGCGACACGCCGAACAGCAGTATGTAGAACGTGACTTTCAGAGTTGCGACGTTTTTCAGCGACGATTGGTTTATCCCTACGATATAGATTGCGTAAGTCAGAGCCGACGCAAGGACGAACAATGTGCCGGCGAGGCTCAATGTAGCTCCGTCACCGCCTTGGTAGAGCATACCTATTCCAGCAAGGGCAAGCAGGATGCAGAACGCTGTCTGCAATGTGATTTTTTCTTTGAACACCATAGCCATGATTAGGGCAACCATTATAGGGTACACAAACAGTATGGTCGATGCTATTCCCGCGTCCATATAGTTGTAGCTGAGGAACAATGTGAGTGAAGATGCTGCCACAAGCAATCCCAGCGCTACAAGCGGGAGTATCTCCCTGCGGTTGAGGCGGAAACTGCGTCCGCGTGCCTTAATCATTATTCCAAGAATTGGAATTGCGAACAGGTAGCGGAAAAACAGCACTGAGTCGGCATCCATACCGTCAGAGTAGAGGGGAAGCGCAAATAGCGGATTCATACCGTAGGTTGCGGCGGCAATCGCGCCAAGTGTGTATCCTTTTATTTTAGCGTTCATTGATTGTGGATGTGTTTTTCGTATGTCACTCTTGCGTGAAAAGTCCGAGTAATAAGTCCTCTATTGATTTTTTCAGAGCATCGTAATTGCAGCTGAAATTATTCGCCATCACTACAACGGCATATTTCGGATTGCCTGCCGGATAGTAGCCGGCATAGCATTGCACCCGTGTCATACTGCCCGATTTCAATGCGATTTTGCCATCCAGAGCAGTATCTTTAAGCAGTTTCTTGACGGTCCCTTCTTGTCCGCATACAGGTAAGAGGGTAGGAAATAATAGCCCGATTTGCGAGTCGGTGGCCGCTGCTGTGAGTATGGTTGCGAGGAAGTGTGGCGAATAGTGGTTGGTACGCGCCAGTCCTGAACCGTCGTAGATTGTTTGCCCTTTGAGGTCGATTCCCCAGTCGGCGAGTATAGCCCGTTCGCTTCTCAATGCCATTTCGCGCGATGCGGAAGTGCCGTTATGCAAGGCTATCGCCCTTAGCACGGCTTCGGCATACATATTGTCGCTGCGGAATAGCAGGGATGATGCAATCTCTTGTAATAGAGGAGACTGGTGCTCATATACGGTGCGACGGTAGCTGCCGCTTTTAATATTTCGGTTCATCACCGGGATGCCTTCACAAACTATGGCTTCCGTAAGGTCGCAGCACAGGGCGTTGGCAGGATCGGGAATAGTGGTCTTCAATTCTACGGGGTCGTCTTGCCGTTTTACGTATCCCCATACTATAAGGTTGTTACTGTTCTTTTTACGTGTCGCTGATGGCGTCCAATTGCTTTTACGTCCGGTCGTTACTTTTACGTTGTTGCGTATTTTCAGGTTGCTTTGGTGTGGAAGTGTGTCGATGATCATGGCTTTCTTGCCTGATACGTCGAATATCACAGAGCATTGGTTGTCGGCATAGTTCAAAGCGTGCACACCTGCACCGTAGTCTTCCGTCACATCGGCATCTTCCCAATCAGCAGGCACTCCTTGTTCGGGGCAGACGCTTTCGTTGACTATCACTTTGCCGTTGATGCGCTTTATTCCGAGACGTTTCAATCCTTCAATTGTGCCAACGATGAAAGATTCGTGTTCCTGGAAATGACGTGATTCAAGTGTGGGGTCAAGTCCGGCGTTGATGATAAGGTTGCCGTCAACCACTCCGGCATGGTCCACTAATCCGTCGATTACGACTTCTGTGGTGAAGCGGTAGTTGGGCGACAATGCCTTTATTGCAGCAGCTGATGTTATCAGTTTTGTGATTGATGCCGGGGTGAGGGGGGTGTCCTCGTTGAGGCTTGCCACTACTTCTCCGGTTGTCATATCGATTACGCAAACGCCGGCCTTTGCGCCGCGCATAGCTTTGGATTGCGCGAAATCTTCTGCCGCCTTTGCATTGACTTTTCCTGCAAACAGTATCTGAGGAAGCAGCAACACGGCAAACAGCATTGCCGCTAATTTCGTAATATGTCTTGTCATCTTTTTATGTTCTTATGGAAATCGGACACAAAATTACGCAAAATATATGGACTGATGCCTAACCCTGTATGTTTATTTGCTGTGTCATTTTCTTTGTCGTTTTTTGAAGTTGTCAGTGAATTGCTGTATATTTGTATCGATAAATTATTGGATTATGCTGCAAGCTCGTTATAAAAACAAGTCACAATCTGAGGATTTGAAAACGTCTTCGATACTTGGAAGTTTGTTGTTGCTGCCTGATGATTTGTTGTGGGAATTGTTGGTCAAATCTTGTTGTGGAGGGACTGAAAAGTTGCCAGATGTTGCGGGTGTTCTTGATTCATTTGAGTTCTGGCCCCGGTGGAATGCTGATAATACGACAAATTTGAAATATGTAGAGCCGGATTTGTTTTTGCGCTTTTCAAATTTTGATGTGATTGTTGAGGTTAAACAATTTGATGGTAATGGGCAATATTATGAACAGTGGGAAAATGAGATATGTTCGTATTTTAATGAATATGGCAGCGTTAAGGATGTATATTTTATTGCCTTGGGAGGAAATGGCAATAAAAAGCCATCTATAGTAAGGTCTGTTCCTGTATACAGGTGCAGTTGGTTGTCTTTGCTTGCGTCAGTAAGCGGTTGTTTGGATAGGCTGGACAGAATTGATGATGCCGATTGCCACACATCGTCTTGCCGGCGAATACTTGGAAATGTGATGTTGTCATTCAAGTTGAATGGAATGTTTTATCTTGAATGGTTTGATTCTTTTGTGGTTAAGGAAGAAATATGTAGAGATTCGATAAATGTAATTAAATCAATTTTCGGAAAATGACTGATTTGGAGAAATCTTTTGTGGATGTACGCAGGGCATTCAGACTGCTTAGCGAATATCAAAAAAGAATAGTTGGCATGGTCGGTTATATAAAGGAGAAAAGTCCTTTTACAATGTTGGTTGGTAGGAAATTAGGGTCGAATGTCATACAGGCAGGCAATTGGATATATGACTATGCCCGGTTGAAAGTATTCCCAGAAATGTGGGGTTGGGATTTCCTTTATGGATACTTGTTTGAATATTATATGGGAGATTTTGATTTTGGATATAGGCGTGGCATTGCCGAAATGTCGGTATTTCAGGTTTCTGATGACGGCTTTGCCATATCGGATGTTCCGGGTAAGCATTTGACGGATGTTGACACTTTTGCTTCTCCTGAGAGTTCTGGCACTTGGTTGATTTTGTATGCTCATTTCCGCAGCAAAGGTTCTAAAAAAAATGTCTGGTTGGGCAATACGGCTTGGGATAAGCATACGGAATATCTTTGGCAGTTCCTTCATAGCGGTTGTAATGAGAAAATAGACAAAAGCCTTGATGGGAAGGCGATATCCGTTATGAAGAAATATCCGGTATGCCGTTTTGCGACTCAAGAATCAACAGATGGTGTGCTTGAGGACTTCAACAGTTTGTTGGAAAGAGAGAAATGTGCCGTGATTTTTTTCCGTTGACATTTATTCCAGTGGCAGCAATTCGAGAAAGCGCAGACGGAGGTCGTTCCAGTCAATGTATGGTGATTTGGCACCAGGCAGCAGTTGTATGGGCTTTTCGTTATATTCTGCCCTGACATATATTTTCCCGGATGGCGCTTTGAAATATACTAATTGCAGGTTTGCCGCCATAGGAAACATTTCAAAGTCTTTCCAGTTGTTGGCGAGAGTGTCGTAGTAGTGTGTCAGGTAGTAGCATCCGGGTGCTTGAATCAATGCCATCAGTGGCATCAGCGTCTCGGCGTGTCCGAAGCGCAGTTTGGCGGCTATGTGGAGTTTGCCGGTGACAACGCTGTCGGCGGTTGCAACGATGTTCTGCAGCAGCGGCGCGGCAATCTCCGCCGGGCGAGTTGATGCCAAAGATGCAGAATAGAGCAGGTATTGGCGGAAATTGAAAACAGACCACAGTTTGTGGTATTCGTCGATGGTGAAGTATTTTGATGCATCGTGTTCCAGTCCCATTGCGTTCATTCCGGCTGATACATAATATTCTGCCAGCGCGAGGTCATATACGGTAGAATAGTCGAGCGGATATTCTTCGCCCAGCACTCGCAAAATCGGCTCAATCGGGATGTTTGCCGCGGCAAAGCGGTTGTATGCGGCTGTGTATGCGGTGTCGTTGCGGTATGTCTGATATGTTTCGTCCAATTCATAGTTACGCATCAGAGGTGTGAACTTGCTGCCCGATTCAGTCGTGATATTTATTTCTTTAGCAGATTTTGCAAGCTGCTGGGTGAAGAAATACATACTCATTATGCTGCGTGGCGAATCCGAGGAAATTGCGGATATGTTTGCGCTGTCGAGCAGTTGCGGATATTTTTTGTACATACGCCCGGCAATTTCGCGGTGTTCTTTCTCTCCGATTGTGTCAAGCTCTCCCCAGCGTCCTGCTGTGGCGGTAATCACGCGCTCGGTCTCTTCTTTCAGCTGTTTGCCGAGCGGGGTGATTGTATTCAAGGAATCAGCTTCGTCCAAGGCTTTTTTGAGCATCATAGTGTGGAATGAGCCTGCCGGATAACGTGAGCCGTGTCTGCCCACGTGATTGATGAATATTGGAGTGAGAGAGTCTGGGTATTCTGTGATGCTTGTGCATTCCGGATATGGCGACAAGCTTGCCCTTCCGTTGTCGTAGGTGAATCCGTATGAAATTGCCGCGATAAGGCTGATGGCGGCAAGAAGTATCAGTCGTTTCATTGTCAGATATGTTTTTATCGGTCGTGAAATTACTGATTTTTCCTGTATTTGCGGTATAAAAATATGGAAACTCTTAAATTTGCAGCATATTTTAAAGAATATGACTGACATAGATAAGATAAAAGCCCTTATTGATGCAAATGACACATCTGAAGCAATCGTTTTGCTCGACGGGTTGATTGACGCTTGTCCCGACTGTGATGAACTCTATTTTTTACGTGGTAACGCTTATAGAAAGCATAATGACTGGAAGCATGCCATGAGCGACTATTGCAAGGCTGCGGAGCTGAATCCCGACAGTCCTGCCGTTGCCGCATACAGGGCAGCCAGCCGTATTCTTGATTTTTATAATAAGGATTTGTACAATCCTTAGAATTGCAAAGCGTATTGCCCGGTACTGTCGCAGCTGTATCGGGGAGGGAGTTGTGTGCTGGCAAACATCGCTTTTTGCACCGACCATCCGCGGGTGCGGTTGCGGATATACACTTTTGCCAGTCCTGTGTAGAGGGATGCGGTCTTTCGTAGTTTCTGCATTATTTCATCAATGCTTGCAGCTTCTACTTTTTGAAGTTCCACCATTGTATTGCCGGCAACTGACAGTGTCGCATATACTTCGTCTCCTTTTTCAATTTTTCCATTTTCTATTCTCATATGTCTCATCTCCTTTCTGATACAAAAATAGATGGATGCTGGGCGTGTTTTATGCCCATCGTATTTAAATATAATAAAATATTTTTCTTTGCGAACAAAAAGTGATGCTTATGTGTTTTACAATCGAATTTGAAAAATCATAATAATCGAGACATAACTACTACTCATAACACATTACAGACACATAGGGGACAGCGGCATATCCGGGAGGACAGGCTGCTGTTATTTTTTTTGACCTGTTTGATTATGGCGGAAATGATTATTGTGTTTGCTATGCTGGATGCATTTTGACGAGGCAAATTGGGCAAACCCTTTGCATTGCGATTAACTTTAGTTACCTTTGTGTTTAATTTAAATTATGAAAAAGTTATGGGTAAGATAATATTGACAGGCGACCGCCCGACCGGAAAATTGCATCTGGGACACTATGTCGGCTCGCTCCGCCGCCGTGTGGAATTGCAGAACTCCGGCGAATACGACAAGATATATGTGATGATAGCCGACGCGCAGGCGTTGACCGACAATGCCGACAATCCGGAAAAAATCCGCCAGAATATAATCGAGGTGGCCCTCGATTACCTTTCAGCCGGAATCGACCCGGAAAAGACTACGATATTCATACAGTCGCAGGTGCCGGAGCTGACAGAGCTTGCTTTTTATTATATGAATCTGGTCACTGTGTCGCGGGTGCAGCGCAACCCTACGGTCAAGACGGAAATCAAGATGCGTAATTTCGAGGCGAGCATACCGGTAGGCTTCTTCTGTTATCCTGTAAGCCAGGCTTCTGACATTACGGCTTTCCGGGCCACTACAGTGCCGGCCGGAGAGGATCAGGAGCCGATGATTGAGCTTACGCGCGAAATTGTGAACCGCTTCAACCACGTTTACGGGCCTACGCTCGTAGAGCCGGAGATACTGTTGCCGGAGAATGCAGTTTGTATGCGTTTGCCGGGGACTGACGGTAAAGCTAAGATGAGCAAGTCGTTAGGTAATTGCATTTATCTTTCCGACACTTCGAAAGAAGTGGCCAAGAAAGTGAAGAGTATGTACACAGACCCGTTGCATCTTAATATTTCTGATCCGGGACATCTTGAAGGTAACTGCCCGTTTATTTATCTGGACGCTTTTTGCAATGACAAGAATTTCTCGAAGTATTGCCCTGACTATCAGAGCTTGCAGGAAATGAAAGACCATTATACCCGTGGCGGTTTAGGTGACGGGACAGTGAAAAAGACGCTTATTTCTGTGCTTGAGGAGACTCTTGCTCCGATACGCGAGCGCCGCCATGAATTCGAGAAAGATATTCCGGCAGTGTTCGATATCCTTAAGCGTGGTAGCGAGGCCGCGCGTGAAGTGGCAGCCGCTACGCTTGACGATGTCCGCCGGGCTATGAAGATAAACTATTTCGAGGATTCTGCATTGATAGCAGAACAGGCCGCGAAGTATAAGTAACAGTGTCCGCCCTTAGGGGAACAGGCTCCTAAGGGCGTGCTGTTTGGAATCTTACCTTAATAAATTCATTATTTTGTAGTGATATGCAATATCTGAGTGCTTTTTGCAACGGTTTCTGCTGTATGTTTTTTTTGGCGGAGGGCCTTTATTTTTATAAAAGGAGAGAAAAAAAGCGTCTTTATAAGACTACGGCAGTGATATTTTTCATTTGGTTCGCATTATTGTTGAAGGATATGTTTTACAGTGTGGATTCCTTCATTGATTCCGAACGTGTGTACCGCTCAATGTTGCTTCTGGATATGTCGGTGGTGTTTACCTGTTCTTTCTATGCGATGGATTTGCTGAAGCCGAAATATTTTACGATGCGGGGCGCTTTGATGCACGTTGTCCCTTATTTTGCCGGATTGTGTGTTTATGCCGCCACTGGATGGGAATGGATTTATTATGCGATATTTGCGGCGTGTGTGGTTTATAGCATTGTGATATTGGCGATGATGATAAAGTGGATGGGTGAGTATATGCGTGCTGCGGAAAGTTATTATTCCGATGTGGAAACAGTGGATGTCGGATGGTTGAGTAAGGTTATAGTGCTGTTTCTGATTGTTTTTGCAGTTTGGGGAGCTTTGATGATGTTCAACGATTATTCTGCATTGCTGGATACATTCTATTATATGTTGATATTGGCAGTGTGGGGCTTGATAAGCTATCGCACGAAAAGACAGAGGCAGATTTCGGAAGAAGCTGTGGCTGTCGTAGAGGAAATGGCGTCTGTGAGTGGCAGCCGTGAAGTCCCGATGGATTTCAGCAAGGAGGTGGAATTGTTGTTCGGTGAACGTCAGATTGCCCGTAATCCTCAGCTGACAATGGCTGAAGTGGTAAAGATGATAGGTACTAACCGTAATTATTTCTCATTATATCTTAATAATAAACTGAATGTGAATTTTTATGACTTTATCAACGGTTATCGCCTTAAGTATGCCGAAGAATTGCTTCGTTCTCCTGAATGTAATTTGTCGCAAGAGGATATAGCGCAGCAGGTTGGATTTAATTCTATCAGCACATTTCGTCGTGCGTTCCAAAAGAAATATGGTATGACGCCGAAAAAATATCGGACGATGGCGTTGCAAGGCTTTCTTTCACCTTCTGAATAGATGCCGGAATAATTGACGTTTTGAGCAAAAAATGACGCAGTGAACGCTTTGCTGTGTCACTTTTTGTTTTAATGAACGTTTATTTCGGTTGTAGTGAACGGTTGAATGGCCCCATTTAAACTATATTTGCAAATAGGTTAATGACTTTAAAATCATAAAGCATTGTCATTGAGGAGAACCATATCATATTGTATAGCTATTGCGATTGTGTCGGTCCTGCTGAATGGATGTTCCGGCAAATTTGCGGAAAAGCGAGAATTGCATTTCCCGGAGCTCTGTGAAGGTGATGTTGTCTTTCGAAAAGGAGGCAGTGTGGTGAGCCGGATGGTGCTTTGCGCCGACCGTGACGGCAAATATTCGCATATAGGAGTGATAGTCGTCAAGGACGGGAAGTGTATGGTTGTGCATTCAGTGCCGGGAGAGCCGGATTTTGACGGTGATACCGACAGGGTGAAACTTGAGACCATTGACTCTTTTTTCAGCGAGGAAAGAGCTTCGTCGGGAGCCATAATGCGTCCGCGGATAGGCGGTGACACATTGTCAGCCGTTGCTGGAAAGGCGATGGAATTGGCGGAAAGGAAAGTGCTGTTTGACCATAATTACAATCTTTCCGATACTTCTAAGCTGTATTGTACGGAGCTGATTGATTTTGTGCTCCGTTTTGCCGGGGTAAATTTGACAGAAGGCAGAACAACGCATATCAATATCCCGGGAATGGTGGGCGATTATCTGCTTCCTTCGGATATTTATAAAAGCTCTAAGTTGGAGACCGTGTTTTGTTTTTAGTGATTTTTACAAACATATATTAATAACTTAAAACCTATCAATTATGAGAAAGTCGATTTATTTTTTGACGTTTGTGTTTTCTGTATTGTTATTTGCGGCATGTGGAAGTGACACCTCTACACCTAAGGCAGCCGCAGAAAATTGGGGTAATATGATGAAGGCTGGTGACTACAAGGGGATAGTTGACCAGATTGCATTCCCGGATGAAATGTCGGCAGAGGAGAAAGAGCAGTCGAAACAGATGTTCCTTTCCTTGTTTGAGGAGAAGGCAAAGGCTCAGGTAGAAAAGAAGGGGGGCATAACTTCTACAGAAGTAGTTTCTGAAACTGTTGCAGAAGACGGCAAGACTGCAAAGGTTGAGATGAAAATCACATATGGTGATGGCTCTGTTGACGATGAAACTGTGGATTTGGTGAATGTCGATGGCGAATGGAAATTGAGCATAGACAAATGATGTCTTGATATTATGTAGTTGAGGGTGTGCCGTTACCGGCATATCCTCTTTTTTATTAAAAGTCGAAACAAGGATATGAGAAAATTATGGTTTCTAATATTGACTCTTGCTGTCAGTTTCTCGTTTGATGCCGATGCACAGTTTCTGAAGAAGTTGAGCAAAGGTTTGGATAAAGTCACCAAAGAAGTCGAAAAAGTTCAGAAACTGCTGGATCCTAATCAACAGGATAAGAAAGAAACTGAAAACAAGCAGCTGGATCGACAGGCAAATGATGGCAAACCGGCGAAGATACAGGATGTTGTGTGGAATGGCACTTCGTTCAGCATACCACGTATTACGCCCGACACCCGTTATCTCCGCTTGCCGGATTATGCGCAAGTTTCGGATGTTCACGACGGAGTGTTCTCCGTTTATAATGAAGGCAACGGCAAATATGCTTTTTTCCTGAAAAACGGCGATATGCTTTTCGACTATATATGGTCAGGGCTTGGACGCTACCAAGATCCGCGCTTCGACCGCGGAGCCTGCCTCGTGAAAGGCGAGAAGCAAGTGGGAAGCAATAGCTGGGACAAGAAATATCCGTTGACCATTATCTACAAAGACGGACGGGTGAAGGAGTTGTCGTTGAAATATACGCAGGGCTCCAACTTTGTTGACGGTTTGGCGTTGGTGCTGAAGGACACCGGCGATTTCAAGACCGGCTCAGTGTGGGTGTATATCAACACGGCAGGAGAGGAGGTATATCCGCACCTTGTCAAGAAGCAGGGCGGCTATACTTCCAGTATGGCGTCCGGTGCCGGGAACGTCGCTCCTTTGTCTGACGGATTGCGCGCCCACTACGATATGGGAGTAGGAAAATGGGGATATATCGACGGGAAAGGTAAGATTGTCATCGCACCACAGTTTGAAGAAGCGCGGATATTCAGCGACGGACTTGCTCTTGTTAAGACAAAGAAAGGTTATGACTGGACTGTCATCGACAAGACGGGAAAGATTGTGCTTGACGGCATATTCACCGGCTATGGCAAGGTGAGCGATTACCGTGACGGATATTTCTGCTGGCGTGACAGCAAAATGGGCGTTGACAAGTTTTATGACAGGAACGGCAATCTGGCGGCGGAATATGCGAGCGCAACTCCATTTACCGACGGCTATGCATTTGTATATAAAGAGAAATATTCGGCGGATAAGTATGTGACGGTGATAGACACTTCTTTCAAGGAAGTTGGTACTGTGGAGAAATTCGGCATAGATCGTAATGATATAACTCCTGACGGTATTGTGTTCGGTGGTGCCGGTGTGGCGTCTGTTAACGGTAACGGGCAGTTTGTCATCACTCCTGACGGTCAGATTCTGATACGCACATGGAATTCGAGGGAGAATCGTCCGGGAGGCGGGTCAATAGGGACATTCACTGAAGATTATATTGCCAAAGCCCGGATTGGAATGTCTGATGAGCGTGGAATGAATACAAAGTGGTTTGAAGGTTTCATCGACGCTTCCGCGCAGTTCACGATAGTGTTTAATGCCGAGGCTGAGACAATTCCGGACCCCGGATACGAGTTGGTGTATTTTCCAGTGCTGACGCCTGTGCCGGGACCGGGACCAGAACCGGGTGATCCTGTTCCGCCTGACACATTAGTTGTCAGCAATCCTGTTCCGGTACCTATTCCTTATCCTATAATTCTGAAGAATTATGTTACAAAGCCGAAAGGACCGCGTGATGTGGACGAGCCGGTATATAATGTGTCGGTTGTGGCTGATCCTCCGGAAGGAGGTACTGTCAGCGGTGGCGGCCAATATAAGTTGGGCGATGCTGTGAATATTACAGCTACGGCCAACGAAAACTGGAAATTGTCGGGAATCGACTGTAATTCGCCGCTTGTTACTCCGGACGGCAATGGCGCGCAATTCACTGTCACAGGAGAGGACCTTCTGTTTACGGCGCATTTCATCAAGAAAGACAGCATAGAGGCTATTGACAAGACTGTGGTTCTGTCGGCTCCTGTAAATGTCATGGACCCTTCTGACGCGTCGATGATGATTCCTGCTACCGCATATCTGGAGATAGACGCTGGTAAGAATATATCTTCACCATATGGGGAGAATACAAGTGGATTCCTGACTATGATAATCAATCCGGAGGAGTATTATGTCGCTCCGATGCTTAGCTCAGCCGGTGAGGGTAGTGTGCAGGCCAAGTTCTTCTTTGTCCCTATGCGTGTTTCCGGTTTCATCAATGATGGAGGTAGGAAATATTTGGTAGCGGATGGCGGACAGTTTATGGTAGGCGGCATTAATTTCGAGTTGCCTGACCCGATGATGCATCTGTATCTTAATTTCTTGATGAGTTTCAACGGCAGCGCGGTAGCTACCGTCTCTTCCGGACGATATCGCATAGAGATGCTTGATGTGAACGAAGAGACCGGAGAATTCACGCTGGGCAAGATGGAGCGCTTTTCTCCTACTTATGGGTGGTTGCTTTCTGATGACGAAAGGTTGAAGGTGAAGAAGAAAAGCTCGCCTTTCTCATTGTTCAGTATGCGTGATACGGAGTGGCTTATACCTTCGTGGATGTTCAACGGATGTGCGTTGAAAGTGTCGCAGAAACGCGATGATGTGCGTTGGACTCCACCGGAAAGCTGGTTCGAGAGCCGCAGTCTGTTTGACAGCATTGTGAAAAATCTCGGTGATTTTATGTATAACCTCACCACTGATGCAGAAAAGTTCTGGAGTGAATAATTAGCATACAGAAAATTGGGTAATGAAACAGGCGGGGAGCTTAAACGCTGTTCGCCTGTTTTTTGAGTTTCCGGTGGATTTTGCGTATATTTGGATAATATAGGCTGCGTCTCGGCATAGCCAAACCTGAAAACTCCGTTTTCGTTTGTCTCTGCTCTCGACTTTCGCTATATTTGCAAAAAGGCTTGGTATTTATGACAAAGCATGAATTGGATATTGCATATTTTTTGTCGTTTTGTATAGAAAATTACAAAACGTATGTTGGCATGCCGGGTGATGCTGTTATGGATTTGTTTGATAAATATGGAGTATCTGAATATTTAATTGATAATTTTGAGGTGTTGCATACTCAAAGTCCGGAATGGATATTGGCTGATATAGATGAATATATAGAAAATAGGAGGAATGACTGATGGAGCTGTATCATGGTAGTGTAGAGGTGGTGTGCAATCCGCGAATAATCCAACCGGAAAGAACATTGGATTATGGTTCTGGTTTTTATACAACCACATCTTTTCATCAGGCGGAACAGTTGGCTCGGAGGCGGATGCAACTTATGAAATTGAATGCTGGCTATGTCAATGTTTATGCTTTAGATGAAGAAAAGGCAGGGGAAATGATGACGCTGCGGTTTGATTCACCATCAGAGGCTTGGTTGGATTTCGTGATGAGTAATCGTATGAATCCTGATTTCAATCACGACTATGATTTGATATATGGTCCGGTGGCAAATGACCGTGTTTATGCTGCTTTTGCATTATATGAGAGCGGGTTATTGGATAAAGATGGACTTTTGAAGGAGTTGAAAGTCTATAAATTGGTGGATCAGATGTTGTTTCATACAGAACGCTCGTTGGAATGTTTGTCGTTTGTTGATGCGAGAATTATTAAGTGAGAGATGATAAATGGATAGGAAGATTACATCGGAAAACTTGTATTTGCTTTTGCCCGGAAAGGCAAGTTCGTTCGTGCGTATTTATATAAATAAAAGAGGCGGTTCGGTGTTGGATGCTTTACGGGCATATTATCATTCGGACACTTATAAGAAATTGGAGAAAGAAGAAACGAAATATTGGCACTATGGCCCGGTTGCGCTTTATGAGGATTTCGAGGGAAAGTGAACGGCTTCTGTAAAAAAGGTTAGTAATACGGTTAAACAGGTAGTGTGTTAAATCGGTTGACGTATTAATTTTGCAATGTGAAAATTGCAGATTTATGATACGAAGATTATTTATTGTTTGCTGTGTGATATTGCCTTCTGCTGTTTCGATGCGGGCGGAGGAGGCGGATTCTCTTTCTGTCAACCGTTCTTTGGGTGAGCTCGTGGTTACAGGAACACGGGATGAAACCGATGTGCGCCATCTTTCGCAGACGGTTTCGGTGATTGACCGTTCTGTAATTGAACAAAGCCTTCAGCCGTCGCTTTTGCCGGTGCTCACAGAGCAGGTGCCGGGGTTGTTTGTCACTTCGCGAGGTGTGATGGGCTATGGAGTGTCGGACGGAGCAGCCGGGGGAATTTCTTTGCGGGGATTGAGTGGGGGAAGCGGGCGTTTGATGGTCCTTATCGACGGGCATCCTCAATACGCTGGTATTTTCGGGCATCCGATTTCCGACTCTTACCAGTCGTTGCTGGCCGACAGGGTGGAGGTGCTTCGCGGCCCGGCTTCCGTGCTTTACGGCTCGAATGCCATGGGCGGAGTTGTCAACATCGTTACCCGGAAAATGCACGAAGATGGTGTGAAAACGGATTTGCACGCCGGGTATGGCTCGTATAATACATTGGAGACCGAATTGACCAACCGAATCCGTAAAGGCCGCTTTTCATCTGTTGTAAGTGGCTCTTATAACCGTACGGACGGGCACCGCGGCAATATGCAGTTCGAGCAATATGGCGGTTATGCAAAGCTTGGATATGAGTTGGCTGATAATTGGGGTACATATGCCGATGTGAATGTGACTCATTTTAATGCCACTTACCCCGGTCCGGTTTCAGCTCCGTTGCTGGAAGGCGACCAGCGAATCACTCGCGGGGTGGCTTCGTTTGCATTGGAAAACAAATATGAGCGTACTTCTGGTGCGTTGAGTGTTTTCTACAATTGGGGAAAGCATTGGATTAATGACGGTTATACTCCAAGTGCCGGAGAGTCGCCTAAGGACGGGCGGTTTAATTCTTTTGACAATATGATGGGCATGTCGCTTTACCAGAGCGCTCAATTTTTTAAAGGCAACCGAATCACTTTCGGTTTTGACTGGTTCCGTTATGGTGGAGAGGCGTGGACGGAATATGTAAAGGGGGAGAATGCCGGGACTCGCTCTGATTTGGTTGACAAGTATGAGAATGAAGTAGCCGGTTATGTCGATTTCAGGCAGGACATAAGCCGGTGGTTGACGCTGAATGCCGGTTTGCGTGTCGATCATCATTCGCGTGTCGGGACAGAATGGATTCCTCAAGCTGGTGTGGCATTTCATTTGCCGAAGGATATGGAATTGAAGGCATCGGCAACGAAAGGATTCCGCTATCCTATATTGCGGGAGATGTATATGTTTCCGCCGCAAAATCCTGATTTGAAACCTGAGAGTATGTGGAATTATGAGATAGCATTTTCTCAGCGGTTGTTTGGTGGCAGGTTACAGTATGGGCTGAATCTGTTTTATATTGACGGGAAGAATCTTATTATGACTTTGCCAAATCCCAATGGTGGTATGCTGAATCAGAATTCCGGTGCAATTGACAATGCCGGGGTGGAGCTGCAGGCTGCATATCGGATTAACAGATGTTGGTCGGTCGATGCCAATTACAGCTATTTGCATATGAAAAGCCCTGTTATTGCCGCTCCGGAGCATAAATTGTATGCAGGGGCGAATTTCACGAAAGGGCGTTGGAATGTTTCTTCCGGGATTCAGTATATAGCAGGACTTTATACTGCGGTCGGCGACAAACCCCAGACCGAGGATTTCGTGCTTTGGAATGTGCGTGGCTCTTTTCGTGCCACGGAATGGCTGTCGGTATGGGCGAGGGGCGAGAATCTGCTTGCGCAGCGTTATGAGATTAACGCCGGTTATCCGATGCCTAAAGCCACGTTTGAAGGCGGAGTCCATCTTGAGTTTTGACGGTATCGGGTATCAATTTTTGTCAGATACTGATGTCTGAATTCTGATGTGGGGTATGGATAGTTGTTTTTTATTTGCTAATTTTGTGTGGTTGAATCATTAAATCTGATTGTTATGCAGGATTATGCGGCGAGGACTATCACTCCTTTGAATAAAAAAGTGTTGGGAGCGGGGTTGGTTTTACTTTTTCTTCTCGGCTTCATTGCCAATCTGACGGACTTTCTTTTGCCAATGGTGTTTTCCGTTATGGGAAAAGCGGCAATTACTGTCAGTATGCTTTTCTGGGCATGCGCATTCTTGTCGGTCTATCTGTGGATGCTGCTTTCTCCAAATGTCCCGCTTAATGCGTGGTCGAAATCCGGATTGGCCATATTGCTGATTCAGAGAGTCGCTTCTGTTGCTTTGATACTCATTTCTATGGATAGCTCTTTTTCAGTTTCTCTGTTATGGCAGTTTTTCTATTTTGCTGGTATGATGCTGTTCATCTGGGCATCTTATGCAAATTTGGAAATTAAAGTTGCGATTACAGCCTCTGTCGTTTTCACGAGTTCATTGTGGTTGATTTCCTGTATGTATGCTTACAACATTATGTTGCCGGACATTTTCTCATGTAATTATAATGCTATTCCCTTTTCCTTTTTGGTGTCGTCGGCTGGATTTTTCGTGCTTGTCGCCATATTGGTGGCCAATTGGTGGCGGCGGTGAATTGGTGTCAACCGGGGAAAGTCGCTGGGGCTGGCTATAATTTCTGCAATAGTAATATGAAGGCGGAGAACTAAAAGTTCTCCGCCTTCATTCATTATGGGATAGTCAATTTTATTTAGCTGTTGTCGCTGCTTCTGTGTTTGTTGTGGCTGCAGCCGGAGTATCCTTCAGGTTGAGCTTGGTTTTCACCATCGGTGTCACGTCGATTGCGTCAGCTCCGCGATAGAGGAATGATGCGCTGTCGAAAATGAATGTGAAACCATTCTCAGCTCCGACAGACTGTATGGCTGTCTGTATCTTTTCCTGTATCGGCGCCATCAGCACTTGCTGCTGGCGTTGCAAATCCTGACCTGCCACTTGCTGGAAGTTCTGGATTTTTGTGGTGAGTTCTTGAAGCTCTTGCTCGCGGCGTTGCTTGATTGATTCAGGGGTGTCCTGCGCGAGTGCCTGGTATTCACCGTATTTTTTGTTGAATTCGTCCTGCAAGGCCTTGTATTCGTCGTCGTATTTCTTTGCTACTTCCTGCAAAGAGGCCTCTGCCGTAGTTTTCTCCGGCATAAGGTTGAAGATCTCGAGAGAGCTTACGTAGCCGAATTTAGATTGGGCAGACACACACATCGGCACAACCAATGCGGCTGCTAATAATAATTTTTTTAACATCTTTGTTTATAGTTTTTTATTTGTATTTTCTGTTTGGTCGCAAAGATAATATTAATCCTTTGAATATCCTAATTTGGAGAGGACTTCGTTGCTTATGTCGATTCTTGGGGATGCAAACACGATGCCAGCGGAGGATGCGCGGTCGAAAATCACCTGATAACCTCTTTCTTCCGACACTTTCTTGACTGCTTCATAAATGTCGTTTTGTATCGGTTCCATCAGTGATTGGCGTTTCTTGTAAAGTTCGCCTTGAGGTCCGAAATATTTTGCCTGCAGCTCTGCCGCCTCTTTTTCTTTGGCAACTATTTCCTCTTCTTTTTTTGTTTTTTGCTCGTCGGTCAGGAATACCATATCGCTCTGGTAGTTTTTATATAGAGTCTCGGCTTCCTTTGTTTTTGTCTCCACTTCTTTCTGCCAGCGGAGCGACACTTGGTTGAGCTGCTCGTTTGCCATCTCGTATTGCGGGATGTTTTTCAGTATGTATTCCATATCGACCAAGGCATATTTTTGTGCGTATGCCCCGATTGAGAATATTGTGGCAAATATTGCCGTGATGATGATTTTCTTCATAATTCTAAATCTTTTCGTTTGGATAATATGACATCTGTTTATCCGGATGGTTTATTCTGTTAAAGTTTAATTATCGCTTTTTTAGAATTCTTGACCGAGGATGAAGTGGAAGTGGCTTCCTCCTTTCTGCCCGAACACTTCGTCGAAACCGTATGCCCAGTCGATACCCATCATGCCGACCATAGGCAGGTAGATGCGCACTCCGGCACCGGCTGAACGCTTGAGGTTGAACGGTGAGAAATCCTTCATATCAGTCCAGGCGTTACCACCTTCGAGGAATGCCAAACCATAGATTGTGGTTGTCGGTTGCAGCATGAACGGGAAATGCAGCTCCATACAGAAGCGAGTGTATGCATAACCGTCTTTTGTCCAAGGTGTGAACGCTCCATTGTCGTAACCGCGCAAAGCTATCGTTTCCTGTGCATATCCGTAGCTTCCCGACATACCGTCGCCACCGACATAGAATGTCTCAAAAGGCGATTTCAGGTACTTGTTGTAACTGCCGAGCAAACCGATGTCGGCACGGGTCATAAGCACGAGTGTCCATTTGCCTTCCGGATCGGTGAGAGGAGTGTAGGTGCGTGCCTTGAATTTAAGTTTCCAATACTCAATCCACCTATACATTTCTTCCTTTGCTTCCTGTGTGCCGGCTTCCGACAATGCTTTCCAGTCCTTGTTGGAGAATAGCGATACCGGCGGGGTGAGGCTCAGGTCTATGGAGAATTGGCTACCGCTGCGGGTGTATATCGGGTTGTCGATACTGTTGCGTGCAAACGACAGTCCGAGCACGAATGCATTCGACGTACCATTATTCATATAATAGAGATATTCCCAGTTCTTAAGGTGATACCAGTTGTAGGACAGCTGTGCCTGGAACGTGAAGTAGTTGTCAGGCCAGTTCAGACGTTTCCCGAAACCGACCGCGATGCCTGCCATCTGCAGGTATTTGTTGCGGTCGTAGGCGTTTTCTATGCTGTTCTGGTAATAGTCGTCGTAGTAGCTCGGATAATATCCAGGATAGTATCCGCTGCCCCAATAACTGCCAAGGTTGTTGTAGAGCATACCGCTGTAGTAGTTGTCGTTGTAGAAGTTGGAGTTGACACCTGTCTGGCGTGAGTAGTATGCCGATACTGACAACGAATTAGGGCGCTTGCCGCCGAACCATGGGTCGAGGAACGACAGACTGTATGCCTGATAGTATTTTGCGTTTGTCTGTGCGCTGATGGTGAATGTCTGTCCTTCACCTTGTGGAATGATTCCTTTATACGATTTCGGATTGAACAGGTTCTTGATGGAGAAGTTGGTGAATTTCAATGCCACTTTTCCAATGATACCAGTTTGTCCCCATCCGGCGGAGAGCTCTACCTGGTCGCTGTTCTTCGATGTCAGGTTGAAGATAAGGTCAACAGTACCGTTCTCCGTGTTTGGCTCAGGACGTATGTCCATCGACTCAGGGTCGAAGTGTCCGGTTTGCGCAATTTCACGTGCCGACCGTTGCAATGCATCTTTTGAGAACAGGTCACCCGGACGCACGCGCAATTCACGACGTATAACCTTTTCGTATAGCCGGTCGTTACCGTTGATTACGATGCTGTTGATTCTTGCTTGCGGACCTTCCATGATTCTCATCTCCAAAGCGATGGAGTCGCCTTCGATTTTCGATTCGATGGGGATGAGCTGGAAGAACAGATAGCCTTTGTTCATATACAGGTTGGCTACGGCATCATCGTCTTCCAGTGTGCGCTTGTTGAGAAGCGTTTGGTTATAGACATCGCCTTTCTTCATTCCGAGGATATTATCGAGCATCGACGACGGGTATATTGTGTTGCCTGCCCATGTGATGTCGGATATGAAGTATTGTTTGCCTTCTTCCACCTCGATGAATACGTCCACATATTTCTCGTTATAACGCACTACGCTGTCTTTCAGGATTTTTGCGTCGCGATAGCCTAATTCGTTGTATTTCTTTATGATCAGGTCAAGGTCATTTTCGAAATCTTTGTCAACGAATTTTTTCTGACGGAACAAATTGACGAGCTTCTTTTTCTCGTTTGTCTTTTTCATCACGCGTTGCAACTTCTTGTCGGAAAGTACATGGTTGCCAGTGATATGTATCTTGTGGACCTTGATTTTTTCGTTTTTGTCGATTATTATGTCCACAATCATTTCGTTTTCGTGGCTAAGGTCGGGAGTCTGTCTGACATCCACTTCCACGTTGTTGAATCCTTTCTGCTTGAAATATGCGGAAATGATTTCCTCGGCACGGTTGACGATGTTTTGGGTAATCTGGTTGCCAATCATCAGGTTCAGACGTTCTTCGATGTCTTCGCGCTCGCTTTTTTTCACTCCGTGGTAATTGATTTGTGATATTCGTGGCTGTTGACGCAAGTCGAACAGCAGCCACGCCTTGTCGCCGCATATTTTTTCAACACGTATTTGAATCTTGGAGAACAGTCCTTGCCTCCAGAATCGTTTTGCAGCGTTGGTTATTTCATCGCCTGGTATCTCAATGATGTCACCGACGGCAAGTCCGGAATATCCGATGACTATATAGTCCTCGTAGTTTTGTAATCCGGTTACCCGGATTCCTGCAATCTCATATTTTTTCGGCATACCGGTGAATACCACCGTAGGGTTATAGATTGTATCATTCTGCTCGGCAGCTTTTATGTCTGTTCCAAGCATTATGGAGATTGAAATCAGTATGAGTAGAAGTCTGTATCTCATTTCTTATCGTGATGAAAAATATATATGTCGGTTAATTATGTTTTATTTGTTCGCTTGTTTTTCCGAACCGCCGTTCTCTTGACTGGAATTGTATTATCGCATCGCAAAAATCTTCTTTTGAGAAGTCAGGCCAGAATTTTTCTGAGAAATAAAGCTCGGAATATGCTATCTGCCATAAGAGATAATTGCTTATTCGGAATTCGCCTCCTGTTCGGACAAGCAAGTCCGGGTCGGGAATGCCTGTGGTAGAAAGCTTGTCGGCAAACGACTTTTCGTCAATCTTTTCAATTGGCATTTTCCCGTCCGCCACATCTTTTGCAATCTTTTTTGTGGCTTCTACTATTTCCCATCGTGAAGAATAGCTTATGGCAAGAACAAGTGACAAACCGGTGCAGCCGGATGTGGCCTTTACACAGTTGTTGAGCTTCTGAAGGGCAAAGTCAGGCACTCTTTCCATATCTCCGATTAACCGCAACCTTACATTGTTTTTTATAAGGTCGGGTGTCTCATTCTCGATGGCTATGGCGATGAGGTGCATCAATGCGTCAACTTCTTCTTCCGGGCGGTTCCAGTTCTCGGTAGAGAATGTGTAGAGCGTAAGGTATTTCATTCCGAGGTCGGATGCTATCTCGGTCACCCTCCTTACGGATTTCACCCCTTCCATATGGCCCATAGAACGGTCGAGGCCACGTTGCCGTGCCCAACGTCCGTTCCCGTCCATGATTATTGCCACGTGGGCAGGAAGCTTTTTGCCGCTTATTTGCGTTATTTTATCTTCTAATGACATATAGCCAAAATTCTCAATTTAATCAATCGACATAGTGGCAAATCTTGCAAATTTCGCCGAATTCGTATGACACGCTCAGCATCAAGGTTGGACACCAGTCGGTATTCTTCATAAAGGAGCTTTTCATATTGCGCAGGTCCGACAATCCGTCTATTTTGTCGCCGAGCATCATTCTTGCGCGCATTTCAAGCCCAAGATTCCATCTGCGGCTGATTTTGTATTTCGCGCCGAAGCCTATCGGTATGTTGAGCGCGAAGGCTTTGCAGCTGGAATATGCACCACCAATTCCAAATGAAAGGTAGGGTGTTATTCTTTTCAGTTTGCGGTAGTCGTCGTTCATTCCGAAATTAAGGAAGTTGAACTCGAACGCCACAGCCGCGTCATAGTATCTTGCCGAAAACGAATATTGTTCCCCATTGGGGAATTTGTTGTCGAAATCGGCAGAATTTCCGCTTATTCCGGCAGTCGATATGCCCGCTTTCACGGCAAACCGCTTGTTGATGAGATAGCGGAAAAACGCTTCTCCGGAAAATCCCGGATTTTTCAGTACATTGCTTTGGTTGACATCGCCAAGGTATCCGCTGATACCAAGTCCGACGCCTGCTTCATATCTGTAGTCCTGTGCCGCGGCAGTTGCCGTTGAGGCAATCAGTATTGTCAAAACCACTACTTTCAATCGTGTTTTATATCTTATGACAAATCCTTTCATAGTAATGCCTTTTCAATATAAACGATGAAAGCTACGTTTAATTATATGGTAATATCCTTTCTCCCTGCTAAACCACCGGTTTGAACGACAATCTGTTCAGTACGCCTTTCCAGATGTTGTTCATCAGTATTCCGTTGGTGTTTTCTCCTCCAAATATATAAATATATGGACATTCCCAGCTTGTCACGGCTGCTGACACCCTTGTTTTCGGCTGGCTTTCCACTGTGAGCCAATATGGCAAGTGGCGTGAAGGCATTGCTTCCCATATGGACGACATTGCTCGTGTAGCCTGCATAGTGGTGTTATAGACAAATGCTTGGGCGTTGGTGAATGGTGTTATGTAGTCGGGCAATTGCAGATATTCATCGCCAAGACTCCATGTAACCCCATTGTCGTAGGATATATATACCTTGTTTGTGGTCTTGCCTTCGGTATCCATGCCTCCTATTGCAAGCCATACCGGATATTTCTGCAAGTTGTAGTAATCACCTAAGTAGTTGAAATAACGTAGTAATGTGACGCCGGTAAGGGCAGGAATCGGAATTCGGCTGATTTTTCCCCAGTTGCTTCCGTCATATCCCCATGCGCATCCGTTAGGTTTGCCATTTTGCATAGTTCCTCCTGCAAACAGTATTTGGCTGACGGAACTCCAATCGTTGCCGAAGCTTATGCATTGGGAGAATCCGCTTACGGGGAAATCGCTTTCGATTTCGGAAAGGACGGTCAGATTGTTATCGTTGAATTCTCCGTGCCGGTATGTGCCGTTATCGTTTATTATGCAAAGCAGTCTGTCGGCATAGCTGCCAATGATGGAATGACAGTCTGCTCCGGTGTCTGTCCATATCTTTCCGTCTGACGACTTATGAATGCTGCCATCGTTGGAGAGTATGTACAGCGCTTCGTCGGTCGCTGTGAAGCTGTCGATGACAGGGGTGAATCCGAATTCAACCGATGCAATGTTCCAGTTGTTGGCTGACGGGTCATCCGTTGTGGAGATTGTGAATCCGCGCTCTTCTTCGACGAGACAGAACAGTTCTTCGTTTTTTTGTACCGTTTTCTGGCTGACAAGCTCGGATGAGCGTGCCGGCAGGTTGCGGCGTGCAAGCTGGTTCCAGTATAACGAATCGGCTTCCATTTGGTGTACATTCACCAGTATGCGGTATTCTCTTGTCGAGCCGTCTGCGGCGTTGACCGTAAGTGAAACGTTGCCGGTAAAGTCAATGCTGTCGTTAGCTGAACTGTTGTATGTATAAGTGGTATCTTCCATTGTTTGGGCTCCGGAGATACGTATTGTGCCGGTGGAGTTGTAATCGTAGAGTGATATGTTTGCTACAAGCCGGTTTATTTTTGTGCCTTTTGGCAAAGAATCAGCGTTGTAGATAAGGCGGTTGTCCACGTCGATTGTGAAGTGGAGCGAGTCGAGACTTGCCAGTACGGAGTCATTCTCCGCTAAGGAGAAAGCTGACACTAAAGTGTTGGATGATATGACGGTAGGTTCGTCGCCATTGCCGTTGCCATTGTCGTTGCACGATACTGACATCAATAATGCAAATGCCGTCAGCAGGGCATATATCGGAATTATTTTTTTCATTCTATGTTTGCCTTGATTTAAAGTGCAAATTTATAACTAATTTATAAAAGGGTGAAAAGAATAAATGTTAAACAGTCAAACAAAGCGCAAAAAGACCGTTGTATGCACTGGGTAACGATTGCAAAAATACATAAAGATAAGTGTAAATGCAGTGTAAATACGATTAATTGTGCTATTGTATCGCCATTTGCGCAGTTTTGCGGTTTTTTATATGTATAATTAAATTGCCGTCTGTCCGTTCTTCTGTAATTATGCCTTGAGGAATGGAGGGGGCTGGCATTCCGCTGCCGAGGGGCCGGCTGTTGCGCTCTATGCGTGTTTCATCCCACAAGTTGCGGTCGATGAATGCTTGTAGTAAGGTCGTGCCGCCTTCTACCATCAGTGATGTGATTCCGTTGGCGTAAAGCCTGGAGCAGATGAATTCAAGCGTTTCAGCTTTTTCCGGGATTTTTATGTAGTTGGGATTTGCCATGTCGCGGGTGAATATCAACGTGGGATTACCATCGGTCAGTATTTTGCTTGTGGAGGGAATCCTTCCGTTATTGTCGATTGTCACTCTCAGTGGGTTTCTTCCGTTCCATTGGCGTACTGTCAGTGACGGATTGTCGAGAATGACGGTGTTTGTGCCTGTCATTATCGCGTCGTATTCAGAACGCAATTTGTGTACAAGAGAGGTCGTTGCCGCTGTGGAGAATCTCGCCGGTGTTTCTCCTTGTTTGCGTGTGCGGTCAATCATACGGTCACTGCTTTCTGCCCATTTTAATAATATGTATGGACGGTGGAGTATATGGGCTGTCATGAATTTTTCATTCAGCTCCATACATTCTTTTTCCATTATGCCGCAAACGACATCGCATCCGGCTTCACGTAGCATTCTGATTCCTCTGCCGCTTACTTCTTTGAACGGGTCGGCGCTCCCTGTTACTATGCGTGGGATTTTTTTGCGGATTATCAACTCGCTGCATGGCGGTGTCTTTCCGTAGTGCGAACAGGGCTCGAGGGTGACATATAACGTTGCTTTCTCCAATAGAGCCACGTCGGATTCTTTTACGGAATTGATGGCGTTGACTTCGGCATGCGCTTCGCCGAAGCGCCTGTGAAACCCTTCACCTATAATTCTGCCGTTTGCCACTATCACGGCTCCTACCATCGGATTGGGAGAGACGCTGCCATTGCCTGATTTTGCTAATTGAATGGCCCGTCTCATATATTTTTCATCGATGTTCATATTTCTCAAGAAATTTTGCTACCTTTGAATTTATGAACGAAAGTCAATCGACAACAATCGAGCAATCCGTGCGGAAAATCAGGTCGGTGTTGCGTCCTATGTATCCTGACGGAGAGGTGGAAGGATTCATTCGAATAATATTCCGCCACGTGTTGCATTATGAGCCTGTTGACATTCTGCTCCGCAAAGATACGGTTTTGCCGGATTTTATTGTTGATAAAATTAATAAAGTAGTGTCGGAGTTGCAAGAAAGGCGTCCTATACAATATGTTTTCAATGAGGCACGATTCCATGGCCACGATTTTTATGTTGATGAGTCTGTGCTTATTCCGCGTCCGGAGACAGAAGAACTTGTCGATATGATTGTTGATGAAAACAGGTCGTCGGATTTGTCGGTGCTTGATGCCGGAACGGGAAGCGGTTGTATTGCAGTTTCGCTTGCGCTTGCACTGAAGTTCGCGGAAATAACGGCAATCGACATTTCAGAGGCGGCGATTGGGGTCGCGCGTATGAATGCGGAAAGATTGAAAGCCAAGGTTGGCTTTTTGTGTCAGGATATGCTTGATATGCCAGCCGTTTCCGGGAAATATGACATAATAGTGAGTAATCCGCCTTATGTGGCAGAGGGTGAAAAAAAGGAGATGGATGGCAATGTGCTTGATTATGAGCCTGGCGCTGCCTTGTTCGTGCCTGATGATGACCCTTTGAGGTACTATCGGGCATTGTCGGATTATGGAAAGTCGGCATTGAAATATGGCGGCAGATTGTATTTTGAAATCAACAGCCGTTTTCCGGATGAAATGAAGGCGTTGCTGGAGGGGGATGGGTATGAGAATGTTGAATTACGCCGCGATATGCAGGGGCTTTGGCGATTTGTGCGTGCGTGTAAAAGAAAGGAATAGTACAGATGGCAAAGAAATCGATGAGTTATGATGATGTTTTGGCTAAATGTGCGGCGTTGTGTGCGAAAGCCGAGCATTCAAGGGTTGAAATGATTGGCAGGATGTGCCGTTGGGGTGTTTCCCGTGAATTAGCGCAAATGGTGGCTGACCGATTGGAAGATAGTGGCTTTATTGATGCCCGGAGGTTTGCGGAGGCATTTGTGCACGATAAGTCCAAATTCGATTTCTGGGGGCGCATAAAAATCAGATATTATTTGCGTATGAACGGCATAAAGGATGATTTGATAGAAGAAGCTGTCAGTAGAATTGATCCGGAAGAGTATCAGGAAGGATTGGAAAGATTGCTGTCTAATAAATTGGCTACGTTGAATGGCAAAGAGCCCTATCAGACTAAGTTGGCCTTGTTCCGTTATGCAGCCTCGCGTGGATATGAATCATCGGTGGTTGCCAATGTGGTTAACAGAATGATATCCGACGCTGACGAACTGGATGTGGCAGACGATGACTGATATTTTTATGGCTGGTGTGTTGAAAAGTTTATATGAATTGTTTTTCCCTCGTTGTTGCTCTGTATGCGGCAGGGCTCTTTCGGAAGGAGAGAAGTATTTGTGTCTGTCGTGTTTGTTGGAGCTGCCCCGTGTCGGAAACCGTCAGGGTGTAATGGATGAAATTCAGGATTTGTTTGTAGGCAGCAGGCTTGTGGATTCTGCTGTGTCATATTTCCATTACAATCGTCAGAGCCGTTATTCGGAAATAATAAAGGATATGAAGTATCGCAATAGTCCTGGGGCGGCGCAGTGGCTTGCCGTGCGCTTTGCTGAAGACTTGCGGGAAGGTGGCTTTTTTGAGAATCTTGATTTTATTGTGCCGGTGCCGTTGCATAAATCAAAGATGCGAAAACGTGGCTATAATCAAAGTGTGTATGTGGCAAAAGGGGTGGCGGCTGTTTCTGGACTTGATGTGGTGGAGGCGCTTGCAGCCGTGCGTCCGCATTCTACTCAGACTTCTAAATCGTCGGAAGAGCGGCGGCGTAATGTCGCGGATGTGTTTGAGGTAGTTTCGGATGTTGTAGGGAAGAATGTGCTTTTGGTTGACGATGTTATTACTACTGGCGCCACGGCTACTGCGTGTTGCGATGTCTTGGGCGAGGCAGGTGTGCAGAGTGTAAAAGTCCTCTCATTAGCTTTTGCTTCGACAATGTGACGTCTCAGGTGTTAATATGTGCTAAATAATGGTTTGCCTTGCTTCTGGTTTTAGAAGTTTTATTATATTGCATAAAATTATTATTTCGTTAATGTTTTAATGGATTCTTATCATGGCGGGATAATAAAAAAGATTAAAGAATCCGTCACCTTAAAATCAATTTATATGGTAAAAAAAATCTTAGATTATGCGAAATTATTAACGTCGCTATTTGTCCTATTTGTTTTCGGGACTGTAAATGCACAGATTCCTGGTCCTGGAGTGGACCCTGATGCAGTGATGCTTGATGATTTTGAAAGCGGGGACTATGGCAAATGGAAAACCCGTCCTGGGTCTCGTGGCGAAGTGATGTCGTTTGAACTGATGGACGCTTCGAATGGCGATATGGTGCGTTTTGGCAATTATGCATTAAAAGTCAATATTGATTTTACCAATGCACAGGCGCAACAGACACTTGTTGCGCAGATAACTCCTGTTGCAACTGAGGATTTGCAGATTCCAGGGAATGCTTCTGGTGGCAAGAAATTAGGTATGTGGCTGTATGCTACTGAAGGTGTGCAAGGTATGTGGGTAAGAGTGTCAACACGTCCTATCGGTGCTACTTCTGGCGTTACAAATACGGATTTGGCTTCTTCGATTAACTGGACAGGCTGGAAATATGTGGAATGCGAGCTGCCTGCAGGGCATGAATTCCATCCTGACTGCATAAGGTTTGTGGTGCTTAAAAGTTATGAAAATTATTATGTGAATGATTATGTGATAATTGATAATATCAGGGTGACAAACCAATCATTTGCAGAAGATTTTGCTGCGCCTGTCATTTCTTCGTTGACTGGTAACGGGGTCACTCTGAATGGTGGCACATATACGACAAGTAAGATTGACATTTCAGCATCTTTCAATGATTCTCCGTTAAATACAAGCGGTATAAATTATGGCAGTGTAGTTATAAACGTTGATGGTAATGAGTTCAGGGATGGTGATTTCGGGTTTGTTTTGAACAAGGAAGGAAATACGGTTGACCTCACAGGCTTGAGCTTGTCAAATGGCACGCACAATGTAGAAGTCATTGTTGAGGATAATTTCGGGAATATTGCTACTCAACGGGCTGCATTTGCTGTGAATGCTTCAGATGGAAAAGCGACAGTCGTTACTATCGAAAGGGATGATGATGTCTATGTTGGCACACCTTATTATTTGGATATTGTCACAGATAATCCTAAAGATATAAAGGAACTGCATCTCGTTTTGGAAATGAATAATATTGGATCGGTTGAGCCTGTGGGTGGCGTTGTTTTTGCTGAATCTGCCGCTGGTAGTGAATATGATTTCAATGCTCGTGACAGGCGTTTGACTATGACAATAGTGAATGATGTCGATGCGGCGTCTGATGGGAAATTGGCTTCTGTCAGAATTGATATATCAAAGAATAGTAATCCTACTGATGTGTTGCGGTGCTCGCCGGTATCGTCATTGGCAACATATGCAGATAATTCGTTGTCGTTGTTTTCTTTGTTTGAAGCTTTTAGTGAGAATGTTAAGGCATCATATGATTTCGCGGTTAATAAGCGTGTAGTCGGTGTGCCTGGTGAGATAACGGTTACGGATTTGGATGGCAATGTTGTTTCTGGAGCTACGGTATATGCTTTGAGTGAGGATTTGCAGACTGTTCTTGACTCCAAGACAACGGGGGCTGACGGTGTGGCAACGGAAATGAGTTTTACTAATGTGGCACAGCCTGTCAACATATATGTGGAGAAAGAAGGTAAATATTCTTATACGCGTTTGGTGCGTACGTTGAATCCTTTGTTGACATTAGAGCCTGAGTTTATACGCTCAGGTGTCACTCCTGACCCGTTGACGCAAAAGACAATTACGTGGATGTCCAATCCTTTGCTGTCGGAGGAGGGCTCTTATATTAAAATCGCGAAGAAGACAGATGGAGAAGCTGCTTTCCGCCAGGTGGAGGGGAAAACAAAATGGCTTGAATATAATGCAGTGGTCAGCAGCGGTGTGGTGAAAGGAAGTGCTGCTACCGTGACAGGGCTTGAGCCCGCTACGGTTTACATATATCAGGTTGGCGATGGGGTGAATTGGTCGCCAACACGTGAGTTTTCCACAGTGGCTGATACGGATAAGTTCTCATTTAATGCATTTGGTGATTTGCAGGCGTCTTCGACAGCAGATATGTCAAGATATATTGCGGCAGCAAAAACAACGGAAGAGATGGAGACCGCTCCGATGTTTAATCTGAATGTAGGAGATGTGGTTGACTCTGATGACAGGTATGATTTTTATTCATATTATGGATATTTGTTCAACCAGCAGCCTGCTTTTTCAAATATCGACATTATTTCAGGGTATGGGAACCATGAGTATATGGGAAATGTTGATGCTGATAATTGTAAATTCATCAATGGGCATCATTCTGTTTCCATATCGGATAATTATGATGCAAGACTTGTAGGTACAGGGTCGTATGCAGTGGAATATGGTAATATGATTGTGATAAGTCTTGACTGGGAACATCGTGGTCCGGAATCTGCTACTACGTTGCTTCAGGAAGAATTGAAATGGGTGGATGAGGTGCTTTCAAAAAACACGGATAAAGTTTGGAAAGTCATATCATTGCATTATCCGATTTATCCAGGTGAGTCAACACCTGGAGCAAAAGGGCTTTTTGATCCTGTGTTGAGTAAGCATGGGGTGCAGCTTGTGTTCTGTGGCCATGGACATACTTATGAAAGGGTACAAGTTGAAAACGGTAGTTATCTTGTTGATGCCGGTGACCGGCGTACATTTGAACCGGCAATCGGTGGAACAATGCATATTCAGCTTGGTGATATGACATCTACTGGGCGTAATGGCCGCTGGTTGCATTGTGATGTTGACGGAAAGAAAATGGAAGTTACTGTCAGGGATGCGGCTAATAATGTAGTGGAGGAAGAGTGCTTCACTCTTTATGCATCGGAACTTGACGAATATGAGGTCGATTTTGCTGTCTCTTCTGGTGAGGGCACATTGACGGCTTTTGTTGACGGCGAGGAAGTCTCGGATGGAGGTTTTGTGAAAGAATGCAGTGATGTGGAATTCAAGGCAGAACCTGCTGATGGTTATGTGGTCAGGTCGTGGACTATAAATGGAGAGACGGTGGAAAGCGATGTTGCTTCTTATGTTGTGGAATGTATTTCGGAAGACATTTCGGTAGAGGTCAGCTTTGAGAAATCTGGCGGCATTAGCGATGTTGAAGGATTGCAGCTTTCTGTCTATCCGAATCCTTGTTCTGATGAAGTCTGTATCAACGGTGCGGAAGGTGCATTGTTGAAAGTGATGGACGTGTCCGGCAGTGTGTTGCTCACGAGTGAGATACAGACAGATGACGAAATGATAAGTATTTCTGGTTTGGCTGACGGATTTTATTTCTTTATGATTGAGAACGACGGGGAGAGCAGAGTGCTTAAAGTCGTGAAAAAATCCAAGTAGGTAAGACTGAATATTCTTACATCCTGGTATGAGAAGCATACCAGGATGTGTTTTTTATAGTCATTAGCTTTTGCTTCGACAGTCTGACGGTGGTGTCGATTGCGAGGGCGATCAGGTAGCTTGCTGCGGTTATTGCCAGGAATGTTATGAAGAAAGTGCCGATTGTGTTTGCGGTTGGTGATTCGAACAGATGCATGCGGAATATTTGTCTGCGCAGAAAGAACATATACGGCATATGTAACGCCATTATGGCGAGCGAATGCCGTCCGAATGACGACAGTATTTTGTTGGCTACAGTGGCTATGGTAAAGTATCTCACGTTGAGCAACAGAATGATTGCGGCTGTGGCTCCGCCGTAGAAAAGCATACAGTTGTCGGGCAGGTATGAGCACAGGATGTCGAACCGGAAATTATTTATGCGGCAATATGCCACTGTCCCGGCGAAAGCAAATGCCGCTATTATTAGTATTTTGTAATTAATGCCGATGTTTGTTAGCTCCTTTGATTTCATATACCTGCCGAGGGCGAAGAATGGCATCGCATAGAATGATTGCCGTAAATCAAAAGGCAGCTCTACCTTGTAATAATAGAAGATTAATCCGATGGCAAATGTCGTGGCGAGTAAAAGCGCCTTGCGTTTTATCAGGCAGTCAAGCAGATAGTATATGACGCTGATGTTGAACAGAGCGATGAGAAACCATGCCGGGCCTACGACAGCTGACGGAAACCATATCGTGAGACGGTGTATGGGCTTTTCCCACGCTCCGCCTTGCAGATGGAATATCAGGGAGAATGCTGCTGTGTAGAGCAGGAACGGAATGACGAGTGATTTGAACCGCCGTGGGATGAAATCTTTCCGGTTTTTATAGAACATACCCGACAGAAAGAAAAATAGCGGCATATGGAAAATATAAATTTCCATATCGAAATATCCGCGAAGATGTGCCCATATGACGCTTATTATCCCGATACCTTTCAGTACGTCAATCCGTAAATCCCTTTCTTTCATATCTTACCGTAAAAATTGCGGCAAAGTTACTTCTATATTTCCGAAAGCGGATGTGTTTAATGAAAAAAGAAGGAGGACGTGTGAATTTTTTGTTGAATTCATACGTCCTCCTGTGTTATTCTATATTGGTCAACGTTTTATCGCCTTGAGCATTATCGGGCCGGTTGCCGTATCGATTTTTATGATATATGCACCTGGCGCAAACGCTGTGCCATCGATGGTAAGTACGGTGTTTCCTGTCGTTTGCCCTTTATGTACCGTATTGCCGGAGACTCCTATAATCTCGACCATTTGCGCATTATCCGGCAATTCTATATTCAATTGGGTGTCGAATATTGCTGGATATGCTTTTGCCGTTTGTTTTTCAATAGTTGCTGTTGAGGCGTTCTTGTCCTGTGTGAGCTTCAGCTCTATACTGCTTGCTCCATCAGTAAGTGTCAGTGTAGCCGTACGGTTTCTAACATTTTCCGGAAGCTCGTCGTATGCTATCACAATGTTGTCCACTGTCATCCCGTTGGGGTCGCTTGTTACTCGGCACCAGTCAGCATCGCATTCTATCGGTGTCTGATAGCCGAAATACGAGAATATCTCGAATGAGGTTTCTCCGGCTTGTGGTCCTACGGTTATTTCATCGGATGAAAGCGGTGCCATTACAGAATGTGCGATATATGGTGACACGGCATAGGATGTGTGGTTGTTTCCTGCCGGGAAATAATCGCTTGCCGCTTTCCATTTTCCGTCCTGCTTGAAGTATGCAGTATTGCCTTGCTCCCGGAATTTGGCTGTTGCAAATGATATTGTGCAGGTCTCGTTCTTTTCCGGTATGCCGCTTATCACGATGAAAAATTCGTCATTTATGATAGCTGGATTGGTGAATTCGAAGTCGGTGCCGACAAGTGTTGAGCCTTGTGGCATATCGAGTTCAAAGGCGCGCCACGAGGCAAAATCGATTTGTTCACCTGGCAATCCGTTCTCGCTCTTGCATAGCGCTACTTTTATGTCGGCTATTTGGTCGAGTAACTCTTCTGCTTGATATTGTGTGAAATATACTTTTACGCCAGATAAAAATATCGGGGTTGAAGGTTTTGAGAATTTTTCTGCATATTCGGTTATTTCCAGATAGTTTGTTCCTGGAAATTCACCATATCCGTCGCCGAGGTCGAATGTGTAGAGTTGGTCATCGGGTTGCAGGTTGGTTATGAATCCTTCGTATTCAGCGGATATTTCTATCAGGTCGGATGATGTGCCGTGTTCGTTGCTTACGGTCAATCCTGTAGTTTGTTTGTGTTGGAATGCGTAGCTGACCTCAGGATTCTCCTCATTGCTTGTAATGTTGGTTTCTGGTTCATCGGATATGCCGGTGAATACCCATTCCCAATCTGTCGGGAAGCCGGAGGAAGCGTCGCGGTACTGTACTGTGGCGAGCGGTGCAATCATTGGTAGGCGTGTCTCGTTATAGCGGAACGTTGCTGGTGGGAGTATCTTCGCTTTTGGGGCAACGCCTGTGACGTTGACGAATCCGGTTGTTGTTTTCGTCGATGTGCCGGTGCCGTCGCCTACGGTGAGCGAAACGTCATAGCTACCGTCGCGAGTGTAATAAACCTCTGGATATTGCTCTGTCGATTCCGACGGTGTTCCGCCCGGGAAGCTCCATTGCCAGGTGGTGACGTTGCCTTCCGACGCATCGGCGAATTTGACGGTCTCGCCGGTCATCACGTCGATTGAGGTCACTTCTGTTGCAGTGCTGATTTGCAGTCCGTCGATTATGTAGTCGGCCATATATCCGCCGTTGTCGTACTCTTCGCTGTTACCGTACTCGAATTTGAGCTGAATGGTCTTTCCTGCGTATGTCGTCAGGTCGATGCTGAACTGGTGCCAACGCCATACCGGGTCTTCTTTGTCGTCGAGGCAGGACCAAAGTTGCGTCCACTCTTCGCCGTTCTCGCTGGCGAAGATAGTCATAGTAGCATAATCGACAAGATTGTAGGAATATCCTATGTATCCTGTGAATGTGGCGTTGCTTGGAATCTCGATGGCAGGGCTTATTGCGGATGCCGTCCCGCGTTCGAACATCATGAATGAGCCTTCTATGAATAGCGACTGCTTGTCTTCAGGGTCAATTTCAGTGAAGGGATGTTCGCTGTCCTGTTTCAGCTCCCACGAGAAATTTTCGGCATTGTTGAGTGTCCAGCCATCGGAACCGTCGTCGAAATTCTCGCTCCATAGGGTTTGTTGTCCGCTTTCTGCGCCTAAGATTGTGAATCCGGCTTGCAGCTCTCCGTTGTCGTTTGTAAAGGCTTTGGTATCGAGTTTCCCTTTTGAGAAAGTCGTTTGTGTTTCATCGTGCAGCATTCGGCTGTCGGCTGATTTCGCCATTCTAACTGGTATTGCGGCGTTGGCTGTCGCCGTTATGGCAAGTAGCGAGAATAGAATGTTGGTGGTTTTCATATTAAGTTGTTTTACTATGTTTCCCAAAATTACCAAGAATCTTTAATGAATCAAAATATTTTGCAATAAATTGATTGAATGCTCTGGACATTATCTTTAAATGGACAGATGTGCGTCTGGCTCGATAATTTGATTGCAGGATGATGTATGTACGAAATCAGAGAAACACTTTAGCGGATTTTCTCAATCAGGTGTTTGGGTAGTTTTGGCATTGCTCCGTTGCAGGTGCATACGTATGATGATACTTCAACGGCGAGCTTGTGGGCTTCAATGCAGTTTTTCCCAGCAAGTGTGGCGGAGCAGTATGCTGCAGTGAAGGAGTCGCCTGCACCGACCGTGTCGGCAACTTTGATTTTTGGAGTTGGCTCGAAATTGAATGTTCCTTCGGCAGAGGCTACGTAACTGCCTTTTGCACCACAAGTGACGATGATTTCTTTTAATTTGAAATCCTGTATGATTTTGTTGCAATTTTCTTGAATTTCCAGGTCTTTGTAGCCGAATATATTGTTGAGGATTATTAATTCCTCATCGTTTATTTTCAGAATGTTGCATTCTTTCAGAGATTCTTCGATGATTTGTTTGCTGTAGTATTTTTGCCGCAGGTTTATGTCAAATATTTTCAGCCCATTGTCAGGCATGGCTGAAAGAAACTGGCGAATCGCTTTGCGGCTTATTGGTGAGCGTTGAGCAAGGGAACCTAAACATACGGCAGTGGTATGTCGGGCGAGTGCCTTAAGTTGCTGAGTGAAAGCAATGTTGTCCCATGCTACGTTTTCACATATGTCGTATGTCGGTATTCCTTTGGAGTCAAGTACTACTTTGACGGTGCCTGTAGGATAGTCCACACGGGCTATTTCTTGCTTTAATCCGGAAGATTGGAGCGCATTGATGATTTCGTCTCCGAGCAAATCGTTGCCAACAGCGCTTGCCACATATGATTCATATCCGAACTGAGAACAATGGTATGCGAAGTTGGCTGGTGCGCCTCCTATTTTCTTGCCTTCCGGCAGTATGTCCCATAAAGCTTCTCCTATGCCTGTAATTATATTTTTCATATGATTGGTATGTATGTGTTTTCTAAAACGCAGAATGCTGTGAATTTGTTGTATCTTTACACCTTTAAATTGCTAAAATATTCAATATGGCTAAATATACGCGCGCGTTTTGGACTGCAAATACGGCTGAATTGTTGGAAAGGATGTCGTATTATGCTGTGTTTATTGTGATTACTTTGTACTTGTCGAACACTCTCGGATTCTCCGATCTTGAGGCAAGTTTGATTTCAGGATTGTTTTCCGGCGGATTGTATCTGCTTCCGATGTTCACCGGGGCGTTTGCCGACAAGATAGGCTATCGCAAGTCGCTTGTAGTGGCTTTCTCATTGCTTTCAATCGGGTATCTGATGCAGGGTATGCTGCCTGTTTTTCTTGAAAGTGCGGGGCTTGTGGAGTATGGCGAGAAAACGGTGTTCACAGGTCTTATAGGCAGTTGGGAGCGCTATCTGATAGTGCCGGTGATGATAGTGATTATGGTCGGAGGCTCGTTCATAAAATCAATAATCTCGGCTTCTGTCGCAAGGGAGACAACTTCGGAGACTCGTGCGCGCGGATATTCCATATTTTATATGATGGTCAACATAGGTGCGTTTACCGGTAAGTGTTTTGTTGATCCGTTACGTTCTTTGGTAGGAGAGTCGGCATATATTTATATTAATTTCTTTTCAGCCGTGCTGTGCTTGGTGGCGTTGATTTCAGTGCTGCTGTTCTACCATTCCGCCAATCATAGCGGCGAAGGCAAGAGTGTCGCCGAGGTGCTTTATGGATTGCGCAAGGTTTTTACCAACGGACGGTTGCTTGTGTTGATTCTGATTGTCACCGGATTCTGGATTGTGCAGCAGCAATTATATGCCACGATGCCTAAATATGTGATACGTCTTGCCGGAGAAAGCGCAAAGCCCGGCTGGATTGCTAATGTAAATCCGTTTGTGGTGGTTGTTTGTGTGAATTTTGTGACAAGACTGATGGCACGGCGCAAGGCGTTGACCTCGATAACCGTGGGAATGTTCCTGATTCCGCTTTCCGCCTTGGTGATGGCTTCCGGCAATTTGTTCGGCGACGATTTGTGGGGTTTCCATCCCATTACGGTGATGATGATTGTCGGCATTGTGTTTCAGGCATTGGCCGAATGCTTCATATCGCCGCGTTATATGGAATACTTCTCTTTGCAGGCGCCGAAAGGCGAGGAGGGGCTTTTTCTCGGTTTCAGCCATTTGCATTCGTTCCTTTCGTCGATATTGGGATTCGGACTGTCGGGGATTCTGCTGTCGCGCTATTGTCCCGACCCAAACCTTTATGCTGACGTGGCGGAATGGCAGGCCGCAAGTGCAGATGCCCACTACATCTGGTTCTGGTTTGCCGGTATCGGGATGATTTCGGCTTTGGCTCTCATTGCATATTCTAAACTCGCAAAAAGTAGAGATTGATATATGTTGATAAATCTGACGTTGGAGAATATCTTATTGCTTGGCTCGATACTTGTCTTTTGCAGTATATTAATCAGCAAGACAGGCTATAAATTCGGTATGCCTGCGTTGCTGATGTTCCTGCTTGTCGGTATGTTTTTCGGCAGCGACGGCTTGGGGCTACAATTCGGCAATGCGGGGCAGGCTCAGTTCATAGGAATGATGGCGTTGAGCGTAATCCTGTTTACAGGCGGTATGGATACGAAGCTGAAGGAGATACGCCCGGTGATTTATCCGGGAGTGTTGCTTTCGACTGTGGGAGTGTTGCTGACGACATTGCTTACCGGACTGTTCATCTTTTTTATTTCGCGTTGGAGCGGACTCGACATTTATATGTCGTTTACGGTGTCGCTGTTGCTTGCCGCCACGATGTCATCGACCGACTCGGCATCTGTTTTCAGCATATTGCGCTCGCAGAAAATGAATTTGCGCTACAATCTGCGCCCGATGCTTGAGCTGGAGAGCGGAAGCAACGACCCAATGGCCTATATGCTGACTGTCGTGCTCATACAACTGGCAGGAATGTCGGGGGTGGGCGTATGGGATATAGTTGGTGACTTTGTGGTGCAGTTCGTGCTTGGAGGCGCTGCCGGATTCCTGCTGGGAAAACTTTCGGTATGGATTGTCAACCGCTCGCGGCTGGACAATGCCTCTCTCCAATCGATTTTGCTGCTTAGCATTGTGTTCTTTACTTTTACAGTTACCGATGCCTTTAAAGGTAACGGCTATCTGGCAGTTTATATCGCCGGAATAGTAGTGGGAAACGCCAAGATGCAGGGACGCAGGGAAATGCAGACCTTTTTCGACGGGCTGACATGGCTGTTCCAAATTGTGATGTTCCTTGCATTAGGGCTGTTGGTCAATCCTCATGAGCTGCTTGCCGTCGCGCCGGTGGCCTTGCTGATAGGGTTGTTTATGATTGTTGTTTCACGTCCTTTGAGCGTTTTCATCTGTCTGTTGCCTTTCAAAGGTCTTACTAATAAAGCTCGGCTTTTTGTCTCTTGGGTAGGGCTGCGTGGAGCGGTGCCTATAATTTTTGCGACATACCCTGTCGTTGCCCGGGTTGAACACTCCGGTCAGATTTTCAACATTGTGTTTTTCATAACTTTGCTCTCTCTTGTCGTGCAAGGCTCTACGGTCTCGTGGGCGGCAAGGAGGCTTTCCTTGGACTTGCCTGAGGAGAAGAAGGGTAATGATTTCGGCGTGGAATTGCCGGAGGAAATCAATTCCACGTTGCACGATATGGTAGTGACAGATGCCATGCTTGCTTCAGGCTCCCGCCTTGCCGATATTAGCCTTCCGGAGAAGACGCTTGTTATGATAGTGAGGCGGGGGGATAAGTATATCGTACCTAACGGGAAAATGGAATTGAAGAGAGGAGACAAGTTGCTGCTTATTTCGGAAGATGAGCGTTGAGATAGTCGCAGACTATTCCGGAAATTCCCGCTATTATTGCGGAATTTGTTGTGTCGCTTTCCGCGGAGTCGGTGATGAATACGGCGATTGAGTATTCTGTGCCGTCAGGGAGGCGAATCCATCCGGCATCGTTCTGTGCGGTGATTCTTCCGTTGCCGTCACGGAATCCTGTACCTGTCTTGTGCAGTATGATGCTTCCGGCAGGCAGCGGCTTTTTCAATTGGCTGGTTCCTGTCTGGCAATTTACGAGCGCGTTCCATACGGAATGGAAATATTCTCCTGACAGCATTCTGCCGTTTGCAAATCGCTGGAAAAGGGCGGCTACGTCGGTTGGCGTGGCGGAGTTGCCGTTGATGGCTGAAGGGTTGCGGTGCATGTCATCCTCGGTCACTGAAACTTCAAAACTGTTGAAGCCAGCCTTGTGCAGAAATTTTTCCGTATTCTCAGGTGATATGAATGTGCTGAAAATCTTGTCACATGCATTGTTGTCGCTCAAGGCAATGCTATAAAAAAGCAGACTGTCGATAGTCATTTCTGAGCCTTCGGGGAAAAGCTCTTTTATGGGACTATAGGTATTTTCGTGCAGGTCTGATTTTGTCAGGGTAATTATGGAATCTAATGGTGTGCCTTTTTCTTGCATTGCATCGCAGGCAGCCAGCGCTTGGGGGAATTTCATTACGCTGGCAAGCGGGTAGGTGCGGTTACAGTTGATTTCTAAGGTGTCGTTGCTGGTAATTACAGCAACGCCTATGGTCGCATCATATTGTGATAAGAGTTGACTGATTGTTTTTTCCAGATTGCCTGCCGCATATGTTTGCAGCAATGCCGCCAGTAAAAATATGGATGAGATTGCCGCTCTGATCATTTGATTACGTAAAATGTTATTTCGATATTCTTGCTATTGAGGCTTGCCGGGTCGGTGTTGTTGTCGAAAAGTTTGCAGACATCGTTGGTGGCAAATTCGTAAGGAGATGCAAGCAGGATGCTTTTATTCCCATTATCGGCAAATGTAGCGAAATCAAGTGTTACTGATGTGCCCGGCATTATTGCGAGTACGGGCGCTTCTTTCCCGTTATCGTTAGTACGGAAACAGAATTCTACTGATTTGTCATCGTTTATCTGCACTATTGTAAAGAATATTAGAATGTCGCGGTTGTTTTCAACCGTGTAATGGAATTTACCTTCTCCTGCCGGTGTTTTGGTAAGGATTACGTCATTGTTGTTGAACACTTCTATGTCGAGCATCTGTTTCAACAGAGAATATACCGATTCTGTAACTTCTGTCCTGGCTACAGGATAGCCGTTTGTCTCTCTTGATGATGCTCCTTTAGCTTTAGCCTTGGCCTCTTCTTTGTCTCCGAAAAGGTTTGTGAAGAAATTAGAGACTGACGAAAGAAAATTGCTGTCGTTTTCTTTGATTATATCTGACAATGTGGCTGTCCCTTTCTCTTTATAACTTATTACCTCTCCTTCAGGTGTTTCGATTTCTATGGACGAATTCGCTGCTATTTCCAATTGCGAGTTGAGGGCTAAAGGTGCGTATTTGTTCGCTGTCACCCATGTGCCGTTTGTGTTGATGCGTACCGTTCCGTCGATATTGAAGATGCGGTAGCCGTTTGTTGCATAAGCTCCTATCTGAAGTAGAAATGCGGATAATATTAAAATCAGCTTTTTCATAATTATTGTATTTTAGATTGTTCACTTGATTGATTTTCTTCGTTTTAACCTGTCGGATACGATTCCGTACGCGCCTGTCCATATGTCCATCGAAAGGATTCCGAGCAGCAACATCAACACAATCTTGTTTATGTCAATTACTATGTGGAGACGTGCGAATATGTGGCATCCAGCGAATACCGACAATCCGATAAGTAATATCTGGCATATCCTGACTACGAACGCACCGTATTTTTTCGATTGCAGGGCAAGCTTCAGCAGCAGTATGGCAGTGCAGGTGAGGATGGCGATTATCCAGCTCCCTGCGGCTGGGATTTCTCTTACATAATTTCCATTAAGGATTGTAGCTATTGTCGCGGCATGGATTTTCGTGCCGTAGTATTCCTCGCTTATCGGGGTGCGATGCAAGTCATTACCATCGCTCAAGTCTCCGATAATCACTATCTTTCCCTTGAGGCTTTCCCCGACTGTGGCGACATCTGCTGGAGTATAGATGCTGAATGCCTGCATAGGATAGAATATGGTTTCTGATTCATGCTCACGAGCTGTGTGTGCTGCATATTTTTCAGGATTTGCCTTTTTTACGATAAGAGTCGGAAAGGTCGGTAAATCGCCGTTGTCTGTAACATATGCATTGCGAAACTCACGCACTACTCCGGTGGAGTATCTTGCTTCGAGGTTTATGCATCCGTAGTTCCAGATGGCAGTGATGCTGTCGGAGAACATATTGGAACGCCTGAAATTGCCGGTTGTGCCGTCCATCTCGATGGATGTGGCAATGACGATGTTTTTGCAACTGTTGATTGCATCGGTGAGCTTTTTGTCTGTAATGCTGTCTGATTTTTCAAGAAACAGTACGTCAAGCCCGATTACCGCCGGATTGCAACTCTCCACATCTTCTATTATTTTGGCGATTTGCATACGGTTGCAGTTCCCTATATCCACAATCGCAATATTCTTGTCGGTGCGTGGGGTCATGTCATCGGCGAAGCGGTTGTAAAAGTCGGATATTTTGAAATCGTTGCCAACATTGAGAGCCGACATAAACGCGAAAAGCGATATGTCGGAAGTGAGGAACAAAGATAAAAGCAAGGTCACTCCCAATGTCCCTGCAAGCGTTATAAGATTATCTTTCCATTTTTTCATTCCCTGTCTGTTTGTGAGATGTCATAGCAACTTTCGACAAAGTTATTAAAAAGAATTCGTCCACGGAATAATCTCTGTAAATCTGTTGAAAAAATAAAAAGAGGAATAAAAAATGAGCCCTGAAAGTTAGACAGAAAACTTTCAGGGCTCACATTATAATAATTATTCTTATTTGGCAGTGACGGTCGTGCCTGCACTATGCGCCACTTGTTGCGGTGCGTATTGGCATTGCAGGGTGGCTATGCCGCTGCTGCACGTTCCGGCGTTGTTGACGAACACGTCATAGGTAATCACCCGCGTTCCTTTCATCAGGCGGTTGAAGAATATGTTTGTCGCTGAGTCGCGGGTCTCGCGCAAGTAGCGCGTGCCTTCTGCATATTCATAAACCGGAAGCTGGTCAACCGGCTCGAAGATTGCCGCACGGTCGTCGGTAAGTGCTACGTAGTCGAGATCGCGGGCGGTCTTGATGACTATTCTCACTTGCAGACGGTCTCCGATTTTGAATTCCGAGACAGGAAGGCTTTCCAATTTGCCGTCGTTTCCGTAGCGGTAGAATGTCTTTTCAATTCTTATGTCGGACGACGAGGCATTTTCCACTTCTGCCATCGGCGCTTCGTAGCGGTAATATACCGCGCCCCATGCCGGGTTGTCGCCATGGCGTTTCACGGTGAGACTCTTGCCTTTTCCATTTGCTACTGTCTGTTTTACATATCCGAAATATGTGTCGGCATCGCCTGTAGAGATTTTTTCCTTGCCGAATTTGATTTCAGGCTTGCGGCGGTCGCTGTTTTTCCAGTCGCTTCCGGTTGCAAGTACGGCGTTCACCGCGTCGCAGGCTGCCGGTGTGGTTCCCCAGTTGAGGGTTTCCTTGCTTAGCAGTATCCAGCGGCGTATGTTGTCGATGTCAGGGTCGGCCGGGTTGACTTTGTAGAATGCTTTCAACGCAGTGGAGGCGAGTTTCACTTTGTCGCAATTGTCAACGTCCCAATAGTAGCCGGCTGATGACTTGCGAGCATATTGCTGCAGTGATTCCACAATCTTCGCGGCTTCAGCCTTTTCACCGTAATTGGCGAGCAGTATGGCGGCTTCCGCCTTGTCTTCGATTGTGAATTTTCCCCAGTGTTTTTTCGTGCGGTCGATGATGTTGTCCTTAGCGACAGTTATTTGTCCTTTGGGCATATTGTTGCCGACCAGCATCGAGCGGATGAAGATGTATTCCGAATAGCGTGGATAGACGGTTTCCGGCTTTTCCGCTTTCAGGATGTTCTTTATCATCATGCTGTCGGCGTATTCAGTGGCACGCTCGACGATGTCGTTGAGCAGTGGGTCGAAAGCGTCAAGATAGCCTGCTTCTTTCAGATATCCGAAGCGCGAAAGCACATTCCATGTCGTGAACTCCGATGATTCGTTGCCTTTTATCCACGTGAATCCGCCGTCGGCGTTCTGTAAGTCGCGTAGCGAGGTGAGAGACTTTTGCAGGCGGTACTGTATGGTTGCCGAGTCGGTCAGCTCTATGAGCTTGTCCATCATCGCTGTCTCAGATTCGGCTGCTTTTACCCATGGGCTGTCTTCAATCCCTACGGTTTTCAGCTCGCTGTTCTTTTGCAGGTTGGATTTCTGTCTGTTGGCGGCATTCCATTGCTTGATTGCTTCCGACACTTGACGGTTGCCGTTTACGATTGCCGAGCCTATTGCTGTAACGTAGTAGTTGTTGACCAGAGCCGATGCAGTCTGGCTTTCCGACATTATCGACGGAAGTGCTGTGACAACGTACCACACGGTGTTGTCGCAATATTCCACTGTTATAGTACCGTTTGTTCCGAATTTCGGTACGTCTATTTTTGTTTCTTTCTGATTCTCCGTCAGGAAGAACGGCACGGCTTCGACAACTTCCGTGGTAGCCGGGAGTATGGTGATGAGCGATTGCTCGCCGTCGCTGTATTCCTCGTTTACGGCTTTTATTCTGTAACCGATTTCTCCTTTTAACCCTTTCACATCAAGCATTGTGCTGACGGTTTCCGAGCCGTTGGCGGCAAGGTTGCAGTCATAATTATACGTGCTTGAGATTTTTCCGGTTGCAGGGTCGAATATCTCGACAGTCACAGCGGCAGCCGTAGCTTTGTCGCTGTTGTTCATAACGGTAGCTTTCAGTTCCACTTTATCGCTGGTGCGCACGAAGCGCGGCAGGTTGGGTTGCACCATAAGCGGCTTGTTGGCCGTAATCAACCGGTTGACGGCATCGGCTTTCATGTCGGCGGTGTAGGCTATTGCCGTGAATTGCCATTGCGTGTTGCGGTCGGGCACGGTAAATTCAATGGTGACCACGCCGTCATTGTCGCTTACCAACGCCGGCATAAAGAACGCGTTCTTTATATCCGGGTCGCGGTAGCTGTTTCCGTCTTCGGATGTTTGGGAGGAATGTTGCCCCAGATTTGTTCCTATTGCCATTTCCTCATATAATATCTCCTCATCGGAAATGCTTTCATGTTTTATTCCATTGTAAGCTGGGGCAGAGCCAGCTACTTTGCCTTTTGTTGTCCTCACAACAGCATCGAGTGTAATGAAGGTATTATAGAACGATTGTCCGTACATATTCAGATAAGGCATTGTAAACGAGGGTACGCTTAGTGCCTTGTATGTGGTCGATGCTGAAGCCGATGAGTTATGATAGTATGGTTGCTGGTAGCTGAACGGATCATGGCTGAAGCTACGTATGATGTACGAATTGTAGGTGTTGCCCTGTATCTTGTTGAGGGCGGCATCGTACATGTCGGCAATCATTGCCCCGACGTATTTTTGTCCGTTGTTTCCGCTCAGGCGCAACTTCCACGTTTCGCAGCTTCCGGGCGTGATGTTGTCGCGGAACGTTTCCGTGACGATTCTCATCGTGTCGGCAGGAACAGCAGGGATAAGGGAGATTACTTTATTATATACCTTGTGGTTTCTGATTGCGAGCAGCTCAATCTTTGCTTCGCCGTCTTTCGGAATCAAAGCTTTGCCTTCAAACGCCCGTATTCCTTTCATGAATGGTCGCCAGCCTTCGTTGATTACTTCACCGTCGCTGTTTGTGACGATGGAATATACAAAAGTGTCGTGGCTTGAGCCTAATTTGAAAGAGAAGTTGCCTTCGGTGTCGCACTTCACTTTCTCGACGGTTGTCCATAATAATGTTGAATAGGGTGGTTCGGTCTCATCAGTACGGTAGATGATGATTTCGCGTTCTGTCTGCCTGTCATCTTCTCCGGGTATCGACATCCTTAAGATGTATTTGCCAGATTTGACGGTCGAGAAATCGAATACCGGGTTGCCGGAATTGACAGTTCCTTCAGCAATGGTCTTGCCGTTTCCGTCAGTGAGTTCGTAGTGGCAGTCAACAGCGAGTTTTTCGTTGTTGTAGTCGGTCACGGTGAAATTAATCCGTGTCTTGCCGGACGCTTCCGCTAAAATGGAGTTTTCAATCTCTTGATTGTCGCCGAATTGCAGTATCCGGGCATTCCCGATTTTGATTATTGTCTCAAAAGGCTGCGTCTCGCCGTTTTCCGATGTGGCGTTAATCGACAGCCGGAACATTCCGCGCTTTTTGTCGGAATTTCCGAAAATGTCGTCGGGTATGCTTATAGTCCAGTCTCCGTTGTTATCGGTAGTTACCGAGCCTTCCACGTTGCCGTTGTCTTCTGAATTTGTCCACCAATAAGCATATTCCGGTGCTATGGAATAGTCAATTTTAACGTTTGCCAGCGGGAATTGCGAGAATGTAAGGACGCGGCCTTTTGCCATTAGCGAATCGGTGTTGGAGAAGTCAGATTTCTTTTCATCCAATTCCACATAGAATGTAGGCGCTTTATATTCGCTTACCATAAATGTGCTTGATTCGATGCTGTTTCCGTTGGCGGCTTCTTTGATGCTTATGGTAAATCTGCCTGTCAATCCTCCCGTAGGGAGTGTCACAAGCGAATCCACACGCCCGAAAGCGTCGGTAACCAGGTCCATCGATGCTATTTCCTTACGGTTCGCGTCGCTTACAACGGCTTTTACCGTCAGATTGGCTATCGGTTTGCTTGCCTTGCCTGTATTATAAACGATGGCAGCGAAGCGCATTGTGTCGCCTGGACGGTAAACGCCCAAGTCTGTCACAATTTTCGCGGCTTTCCGGCTGTTGTCGCGCGGTGTGTTGTCGCGGCTATAGAAATGCTCGTCAGTTGAACGGTCGTTGCCGTAGGTGGCATATACGTTGAGATTCTTTTTACTGTTGGAAATCACGGCATATCCGTAGCGGTTTGTCTTTTGTGCCGAACCGTCGGAAAAGTGCAGCAGCGCTTTCTCTATCGGGTTGCCATATACAGAGTTGACGGCATAAATGCGGTTTTCGTTGTTGATGGTGGTCATAATCAGCGAAATGTCGGTCACGCGCATATTGTCGCTGTAAAGGTTTTTCGACGTAACTGTCTTGCCGGTCTTGCTGTCCTTGAATTCCGGTATCATCACGTATCTGCCATAGCCGAGCGGCGGGCATTTCACCACGGTTGTGGTGTCATTGTTGCCTTCGATGTAGTTCACTTTATAGTCCTCGCTGCGCACGAGCTTGAATTTCGGCAACAGTTTGATTATGTTGCCTGTCAGCTCGATTGATTCAGGTATCTTGTAGGTCTTGACTGTGATGTCGGAAACATTCCTTGACCTTACGGTTATTTTAATCGAATCTGTAGAAGTGACGCACTCCTTGTAGTTGAGTGATACGGTTTGCTGCTCGTATCGGCTTATTATGTTTTTCAGCTCGCCGATACGGTTGTATTTCCCATGACGCGCCACGCAGCGTTTTGCTTCTTCGTAGTCTGCCTTGTTGAATCTGTAGTCTGCTTTCCTGACGAGTATTTCTGCAGAATATTTGCTGCCGGAGAATTGGCTGTACAGGCTGTCCAGGCACTCAACATATTTTGCTTTTGTATAGTCGTTACGCTTCATTCGTTTAACTGTGTCGTTAATGCGATGCAACTCGGCGTAGATAAAAGCCGGTTCATTATCCTTGTTCGTTTCAAGCAATGCGCGGTATGTGCGGTCGAAGAATGCATCAGAGCGGTCATCGTATTTTATACGGGAATTGAGAAACGTTTTGCTGCTATTCAGAGCACGCAATGGGAGCTGGGTGTATGTTGAGATGTTTTTCACATTGTAAAGAGCGTGATATGCAAGCATGTCGAACAGTGTCGGGACAGCTTCATTGCCGGCTTTCGGCAGCGTGATGATACGTTTGTATTTCTTTATGGGGGTTGCCGACAGTATTTCTTTCTCGGAAAGCGACAAGTCGGAGAGTTCGATTATCTTGTCAATGAAATTGCCGCGGCTCCATTCCATCACGTCTGCCGGAACGGTATCGGCAAGCTCGTCGCGCGTGACAAACACCCTCCTGTTATTTTCGTAAAGGGCAAGGTACATATCGGCTTCGAGAGAATAGAGCAGCGACTTTGCAACGCGGTCGGACGACGCTTTTGCCGCACTGTCAACCATCGCGATGGCTTCCGGCATAAAGTCTCCGGATATATGAGTCTTGGCAATGTATATCTTCACCAATGCGTCGATCACACCTTGGCTGTCGCCGGCTTTCTGTGCTTTGTCAAGCTGTTTGGTGGCTTCTGTTATTACCGTCTCCGGAAAATTGAAGTCGGTGGCTTTTGCTGTTGCCATAAGGCTTACTGCTGCTATGCAGCATAATAGAAATAAATTTTTCATAAATCAAACAATGTTAAAAAGACACCCTGACATTTCTGTCATTACGACAGATTGCCGGGTGTCTTTATAGCGCAAAAATTTGTTTTATTATTGGTCTTATAATTGAATGAGTTATTCTCTTCCGGCTCTTTTGTGATGGCTTAAAATGCTTTGAGTGAATTTATTTTCAGCCCTCTTGAGCAGGAATAATTGTTTTTTTGTAAGAATCTTCTCGAATTTTGCGAAATATTCCATTTCGATTTCGCCTTCTTCCTGTCTTACTTTTGCCATTGCCGTAGCTGCTGCTTCATATTCAGTATCGCTTACAGGCGTTGTGGATGCTGAAATCTTCCTTTCCAGTTCGCGCGCTTCCTTGTTGACTGTGAAAATAGCTTTCTCCATAGCCTCGTATTCCGGGAAGAATGCTTGTTGCTGCTCTTCTGTCAGCTCCATTTCATGAGTGAAGAATTCGTATTTATAGTTGCGCACTTCTTTCATCCATTGTATGCGTTGCGTCTTGTCGGATTCTTTCCCGAAAGCTGCCACGGGCAGGATTGTCATTAGAATCAGTGCGTAAAACGTTATTTTTTTATGCATAATGCGCTGTCTTTAATTTATACTGTCAATGTCGAAAATGCTTGCATCGACACCTTCGTTGTACATTTCATCCAAAAGGTCATAGTAGGATATTTCGCCAAGCATCATATAGTCGTCAACAAATTTCTCGTCATTCATTGCGTCGGCTATTTCCGGATTGTATCCGAGGTTGTGGCTTACCGCGTCTTTCATATCAGCGAAAATCTGCATCATACACCAGATGCCGCCAAACATGGCTGCCATATATACCCAAGGGCGTATGCGCATCCATTTTGTCGGCTTCGGCTCTTTCTTGAAAGTCTTTTCCGGCAGCGATTCCGTCATTTTCTTCGTGAAATCGGCAAAATAGCCTTCCGGAACTCTGAACCCCGAATCCTTGCCTATCTTGTCTAATATGTCCTGTTCTTGCTTCATAGCATTTGTTTGACTTTAATTGCCGGCAATGGTTTAATTATTATGAAAAATATTTTTCAATTTTTTTCACTGCGTGGTGGAACGACGCTTTCAATGCTCCTACCGATGTGCCGAGAATCTCGGATATGTCCTCGTATTTCATATCGTCGAAATATCGCATATTGAATATCAACCGTTGCTTTTCGGGCAATTGGGCGATGGCTTTCTGCAATTCACGTTTCAATTCGTCGCCGTCGAACCATTCATCGCTTTCCAGTTTGTCAATCAGGAATGTGTCGCCGTCGTCGATTGACACATTGAGCCGTTGTCGTTCCTTGTTGAGAAATGTGATTGATTCGTTGATGGCAATCTTGTAGAGCCAAGTTGAGAGTCGAGCCTCTCCACGGAAATTTTCGATATTTGACCACGCTTTAAGAAATGTGTTTTGCAACAGGTCGTTGGCATCGTCGTGGTTGATGACCATTTTGCGGATATGCCAATATAGAGGTTCGCTATAGATGGCAATCACGTCGCCGAAAGCCTTGCGGCATTGTTGCGGGT
>JADIMC010000018.1 GCA_017694955.1 Candidatus Limisoma faecipullorum | reverse complement strand
CTCTCAATGGGGACATGATTTCCGACCTGAATATACGCAATTGTCGGTATTGAAACAATATTTCCCAAATATACCTTTTATGGCATTGACTGCGACTGCCGACAAGCTCACACGTGACGATATAGTGAAGCAATTGGGAATGGTGGACGCAAAAATGTTCATTTCTTCGTTTGACCGTCCGAATATTTCTCTTAATGTAATTGCTAATTATAATGAGAAGGAAAAGCTGAGAAAGATATTGGAATTTATCAGTGAGCATCCTGGTCAGAGTGGCATTGTGTATTGTTTGAGTCGTGTGAATACTGAAAAAGTTGCGGATTTCCTATCAAATGAAGGATATGATGCCGTCAGCTACCATGCCGGGATGAGTAATAAGGAACGGCAGTTGGTACAGCAACGTTTTCTTAATGATGAGATTGACATAATATGTGCCACGATTGCATTTGGAATGGGTATTGATAAGAGTAATATCCGATGGGTCGTCCATTTCAATATGCCAAAGAATGTGGAATGTTATTATCAGGAAATAGGGCGTGCCGGGCGTGATGGCTTGCCGGCTGATACGTTGATGTTTTATTCATATTCGGATGTAGCAATGCTTACGCATTTTGTGGAAGAGTCCGGGCAATTGGAAATAAACCGGGAGAAACTGAAGCGTATGCAGGAATATGCAGAAGCCAGTGTATGCCGGCGGCGTATGCTGCTCAGCTATTTTAATGAGCGCTATGACCATGATTGTGGAAAGTGTGATGTGTGTGATAATCCTCCAGAGCGGTTTGATGGCACTCAGCTATGCCAGATGGCTGTGAGCGCGTCAGTCAGGACTGGCCAGACTTTGGGGATGACAATGCTCATCAATGTATTGCGTGGGACGCGTCTTGCAGCTTTGTCGGAAAAAGGTTTCGACAAAATAAAGACATTCGGAGTTGGTGCAAATATGTCGCATAATTCGTGGAGCAGATATATCTTGCAGATGATTCAGCTTGGAATATTCGAGATTGCTTATAATGAGGGAAATCATTTGAAAGTCACATCTTACGGCTGGGACGTTGTAAAAGGAATTGTTCCCCCGGTTATGATGTCACGCATAATGTTCGACAACCATCGCCATATGACAGAAAATGGTATGTTTGGTAAGAGGAATGCCGTTTCACCTAAGCAGAAGCTTATTGACGATTTGAAAGCGGCGCGATTGTTGATATCCAAACAGGAAAAAGTTCCTCCATATATTATATTTAGTGATAAGGTGATTTCTGATATTGCGGAAATGCTCCCTGTCACTGTTGATGAATTTGCTGCTGTTCCTGGTGTTGGTGAAAAGAAAGTGGTGCGGTTCAGCAAGACATTTATCAGTCTGGTAAGAAAATATAAAGGTATGCCTGCCAGTGTAGCTGGATTTTCTGATACAATCACGCTTTTTCTTTTGAAGAAGGGGTATGATATAGATGGAATCGCTATTTTGCGGGGATTGAAGAGGAATACCATCTGTGGGCATATCGCAAAGTTGATTCAGTTAAGAAAATTTTCTGATTATGCTGATATTATTAGTAAGGATGAATATGAAACAATAATTTCAAAATGGAAATCAGGATTGGATTTGAGGGATGGCAAAGGTCTGTTTGACCCGGATTTTGTTCCGATTGCTATTGCTATTTATCGAATAAATGGAAATTGATTACCTAAAAATTACGATATATGAACATTTTTGAAAAGATTCTTGTTGCAGGAACATTGATTTCTGCATTTGCCACTTGCGAAGCGGTGGCTCAGCAACCGTTGAAATATGTTGATGCGTTGCAATTCAGAATGATAAATAAGGGGTTTGAAGACACAGAAACTCCATACACACGAATCCCTATGTGCTTGAAGGACAGTGTGCGCCCGGATTTGTGGAACAGGTCGCAATGCAGTAGCGGACTTGGAATCAGGTTTGCAACGGATTCCAAGCGCGTTGGAGTGAGATACACTCTGTTGTGGGACACGCATATGTTCCATATGGCAGATACGGGTTTGAAGGGTACCGATTTATATATCCTTACGGAAGACGGGAAATGGGAATATGTGAATACTAACCGTCCGATTGCGAATGAACAGAAAGAGTGTGAGAAGGTATTTGTGGAGAATTTGGATGGAAAGATGCATGAGTATATCATTTATTTGCCATTATACGATGGTATAACTAAAATGGATATAGCTGTTGATAGTGCGTCTGTCATATGTAACCCAAAAATCAATACTCCTCGCAAGGAAAAGAAGGTGGTTATGTATGGTACAAGTATCCTTCAGGGTGGTTGTTCCACCAGGACAGGTATGGTTGCTACCAATATGATTCAACGTGATTTGAATTGCGAAGTTGTGAATCTCGGATTCAGCGGTGAGGGAAAAATGGACTTGTGTATGGCGCGTGCCATTGCAAGCATCCAGGATGCGGATGTGTTTGTGATAGATCCGGTGCCTAATTGTACCGAGATGATGTGTGATACTCTTACATATGGCTTTATAAAGACAATCAGGGATTTGCGTCCTGAGGTGCCAATCATAATGGTGGAGGGGCCGATGTATAGCTATGCTAAATATGATAGCTTTTTCGGCTCATACCTGCCGAAGAAGAATGCGGCGTTCCGCAAGAATTATGAAAAACTCGTGGCAGATGGTTATAAGGACTTGTATTATGTGACTTGCGAAGGAATTGCCGGCTATGATAATGAAGGGACAGTGGACGGCATTCATTTCACGGATATAGGTTTCCGCCGTTATGCTGATAAATTGATTCCTGTCATACGTCCATTGCTTGAACGCTGATTATAAGGAAAAAATAAGAGAGTCCGCTATGCCTCATAGAGATAGCGGACTTTCTTTATGATGTTACGTATGGATTATACGGTGGTTAGAGTAATACCCATTTCTTCTAATCTTGATTTTACGAATGGAGAAACTTTTGAATCGGTGATTATTTGGTCAATGTCTTCGAGGTCGGAAATTTTACTGAATCCACGACGTCCGAATTTCGTTGAATCGGCAAGGACGATAGTTTTTTGAGCAGTGCGCATCATAACCCTATTAAGGCTTGCTTCCATCATATTTGTTGTGGTGATTCCGAAATCAAGGTCGATGCCGTCAACTCCTATGAAAAGTTTGCTGCATGAAAAATCAGAAAGAGCCTGTTCTGCATATTTGCCTACTACAGATTTACTGCTATGACGCATTATTCCGCCAAGTTGTATGATATCTATGTTCTTGTCTTTCGACAATATGCTTGCTACTTCCAGTGACGCGGTTATTACTGTGAGTTTGTCTGTAGCGTGAATATTGCGAGCCAAATGGTGCACTGTTGTTCCGGATGCAATCAATATGGAATCTTTTGGTGTGATAAGGCTTGCTGCTTTTATCCCGATAAGTCGTTTTTCTTCTACGCAGAGCTTTTCTTTTTCTGAGACGTTCCGATTGTCGATATACGGATCGATGAGAATCGCTTTGCCATGATTTCGATAGAGCTTCTTTGCATTTTCAAGCTCTGTAAGGTCTTTTCTTATTGTTACAGACGACACGTTAAGCTTTTCTGCTAAATCTGTTACAAGTATTGAGTCATTTTGTAGAAGCAAATCTAATATGATGGAATGGCGTTCTTCTTTTGTCATAATATTAAGGGTTATAAAAGTTGTTGCAAGTTAGGTGTATATTTTTTGAAAAAAAAGTGTTTCGTGTTAATAAAAGCAAAGCTGCTGAATATTGCTGTTGACATATAAACAGTTTGTGGATTTATGTTAATGTTTTTTGTAAGTATGAATTTTCATATCATGGATAATTCTTATATTTTTGCACAATTAACTTTGGAGTAACGTGCGAAATATAAAAAATATAGCCATTTTAGGCAGTACCGGTTCGATTGGAACACAGACTTTGGATGTGATTTCGGAGTATTCAGACAGATTATATCCGTATTTGCTGACGGCGAATCATAATTCTGAGTTGCTCATATCTCAGGCATTGAAATATAAGCCGCGGAAAGTGGTGATTGCTGATGTGTCACATTTTGTTGCGGTAAGGGAAGCTTTGGCTGGTACAGGCATAGAGGTGGTGGCTGGTGCGGATGCTATTGCCGAGTCTGTCGCTGATACGGAAATTGATATTGTTGTAACTGCACTTGTTGGATATAGCGGATTGGCCCCGACAATCAGGGCAATCAATGCCGGAAAGAAAATAGCGCTTGCCAATAAGGAGACTCTTGTGGTTGCCGGAGAGTTGATAACCGGTATGCTGAAAGACTCCGTATCGGAGTTGATACCTGTCGATTCCGAACATTCGGCTATCTTTCAATGTCTTGTCGGTGAGGATGTGGAATCTGTGGAGAAATTAATATTGACAGCTTCTGGTGGCCCTTTCCGTACTATGTCTGTGGCGGAAATGTCAAAAGTGACAAAAGCCGATGCGCTTAATCATCCGAATTGGAAGATGGGGGCTAAGGTTACCGTTGATTCAGCTTCGATGATGAATAAGGGTTTTGAGATGATCGAGGCCCGGTGGCTTTTCAATATTGTGCCCGACCGTATTGAGATAGTGGTGCATCCGCAATCGATTGTCCATTCGATGGTGGAATTTTCCGATGGCTCGATAAAGGCGCAATTAGGATTGCCCGATATGCGGTTGCCTATACGTTATGCTTTGAATTATCCGGAGCGTTTGCAATCGAAGGCGGAGCGTCTGACTGTTGACCGTTATTCTTCGTTGACTTTTGAAAAGCCGGATATGCAGAAATTCCCGTTGCTTGGCATGGCGTTTGATGCGATAAGGGCAGGGGGGAATGTGCCATGTGCTCTTAATGCTGCTAACGAGATAGCTGTTGCGGCATTTCTTAGTGATAAGATACGGTTTGTTGATATGCCGGTAGTTGTGGGGAAGGCTGTTGCCCGCAATAGTTTTGTGGCAAATCCGTCATATGATGACTTGATAGCGACAAATAAGGATATAAGAGAAATAACATTGTCATTGATTAAATAAGAACATATATATTTAATGGAAGCATCTTTTTTTATAAAAGCGGCACAACTGATAATTGCGTTCGGTTTGCTTGTCATTGTGCATGAATTTGGACATTATTTGTTTGCGAGAATATTTGGTATCAGGGTAGAAAAGTTTTATATATTCTTTGACCCTTGGTTCAGCCTTTTTAAATACAAGCCTAAAAAAAAGCCGGGTACAGAAGATAAGGCTTCGTGGAGAGATACGGAATATGGAATAGGATGGCTGCCGCTTGGCGGTTATTGTAAGATTTCGGGGATGATTGACGAGTCGATGGATACTGAGCAGATGAAGCAACCTGTCCAACCGTGGGAATTCCGTGCAAAACCAGCGTGGCAGCGGTTGCTTGTAATGGTTGCCGGTGTGGTTTTCAATTTCATTTTAGCCATTATTATTTATGCCGGAATAGCGTACACTTGGGGAGATGCTTATATCCCATATAAGAATGCAACTTATGGTATGCAGTATTGTGAGACTGCCCATAAGGCAGGATTCAGGGATGGAGATATACCTTTGTTTGCTGATGGGAAAGAACTTGATGCCGCAGATTTCGATTTGTTGAATATGCTTGAGTCGAAAACCATAACAGTGCTTCGTGATGGAAAAGATACGGTGGCTATAAATTTGCCTGACAATATGGTTATGGCTGTCAATAATGAATTAAAGGAAAATGACAACGGTTTCGGATTTATGACGTATCGCTTTCCTGTCATTGTTAAGGAGCCTGTAAAGGGCGAGGCGGCTGAAAAGGCTGGATTGAAGGCCGGCGACCGGATTGTGGGTGTTGACAGTGTGCCGGCTGCGACATGGGATTTGTTTTCTAAGGAGCTTGCAAAGAAGAAGGGTGCTGATGTCACGTTGCAATATGTGCGCCCTGACGGTACGGCGGCTTCTGTCTCTTTAAAGACAACAGAATCCGGAAAAATAGGCATATTGCTTACTCCGATAACAGAAATCTATGATACTAAGGTCGTGAAATATTCGTTACTGGAATCTATACCTCGTGGGATAGAGATTGGTGTGGATAAACTCACTTCCTACATTGACCAGATGAAATATGTGTTTACTAAGGAAGGGGCCCAAAGTCTTGGAGGATTCGGAGCAATAGGCGATATGTTTCCTGATCAGTGGAATTGGTACCAGTTCTGGGTTATTACTGCATTTATTTCGGTGGCATTGGCATTTATGAACATTTTACCGATTCCGGCTTTGGACGGTGGGCATGTGGTGTTCTTGATATATGAAATGATAACCGGTAAGCAGCCGAGTCAGAAGGTGCTGGAATATGCGCAGATGACAGGGCTTGTGCTGTTGATTGCCTTGTTGCTTTATGCTAATGGCAACGATATTTATCGGTTCTTCTTTAAATAGATTGTGAGATGGCATATAAAAGAATATTATTGAAGCGAGGAAAGGAAGATTCTTTGAGGAGATTTCATCCGTGGGTGTTTTCCGGTGCTATTGCCAGATTGGACGACGGCATAGAAGAAGGCGATGTGGTGGATGTCTGCACTAATGACGGTAAATTCATAGCCGTAGGTCATTATCAGATAGGAAGCATTGCTGTGCGTGTGCTTGATTTTGCACAACGCGCCATTGATAAGGCGTTTTTTGCAGAGCGCTTACAAAAGGCTTTTCAATTGCGTAAGAGTCTCGGGCTTATTCGTCCTGACAATAATGCTTTCCGTCTTGTCCATGGTGAGGGTGATTTCCTTTCCGGTCTGGTAGTGGATGTATATGGCAGCACTGCCGTGGTGCAGGCTCATTCGCCGGGAATGCATTTCTCACGCGATATGATAGCTTCGGCTCTTGTTGATGTAACCGGAGGGATGCTTAGCAATGTATATTACAAGTCGGAGACTACTTTGCCATATAAGGCTGAGCTTGATCCGCAGAATGACTATATTGTTGGCGGTTATGATACCAATATAGCGGTTGAGAATGGTTTGCGGTTCCGTGTGGATTGGTTGCGTGGTCAGAAAACTGGATTCTTTGTCGATCAGCGTGATAACCGTTCTTTGCTTGAGCGTTATGCTCAAGGACGCTCTGTCTTGAATATGTTTTGCTATACAGGCGGTTTCTCGTTTTATGCTATGCGTGGTAGCGCCCGGTTGGTACATTCGGTTGACAGCTCGGCTAAGGCGATACAGTTGACAAATGAGAATGTGGAGCTTAATTTCCCTGGCGACGGACGGCATCAAGCTTTCGAGGATGATGCTTTCAAGTTTCTTAACGGCATAGATGGCAAATACGACCTGATTGTGCTCGATCCTCCGGCGTTTGCTAAGCATAAAAGCGCATTGAAGAATGCACTTGTGGGTTATCGTAAGTTGAATGCCAAGGCTTTTGAGAAAATATTGCCGGGTGGAATATTGTTTACGTTTTCCTGCTCGCAGGCAGTCTCGAAAGAACAGTTCCGCTTGGCGGTGTTCAGTGCGGCTGCCCAGTCAGGCAGGAAGGTGCGGATTTTGCATCAGCTGACTCAGCCGGCCGACCATCCTGTGAATATTTATCATCCTGAGGGTGAATACCTGAAAGGATTGGTGCTTTATGTTGAATAACTAACTGTTTTTAATATCAATATCTATGAACAAAACGTTTATTGCATCTTCGCTTGCGGCTGTTGCCCTCGCGTTGGGTTCTTGTTCTTCTGACAAGAATACTGAAACAGAAGATTTTAATTACAAAGTGGACAGATTTGCTGATATTGAAGTATTGCGTTACAAGGTGACGGACTTCGAACAATTGACTCCGAAACAGAAGGAGCTTGTTTATTACCTGACGGAAGCTGCCCTTTACGGACGTGATATCCTGACGGACCAGAACGGGCGTTATAATCTGGCTATACGCACTATTTTGGAAGAAATCTATAAGAATTATACTGGTGACAAGGAAAGTGCGGATTATAAAGGATTCGTTGAATATTTGAAGCAGGTATGGTTTGCCAATGGAATCTACCATCATTATTCTACTGACAAGTTCACACCTAAATTCTCGCAGGACTTTTTCGTGGCGGAGGTTGGCAAGTTGCCGGCTGATAAGTTGCCGCTTGCCGATGGTCAGACTGTGGAGGCGCTTCTTGCGGAAATCACTCCGGTGATTTTTGACCCGACTGTACTGCCTAAACGTGTCAATCAAATTGCCGGGCAGGACTTGATAGCCACATCCGCCAATAATTATTATGGAGTGGGGGTTACACAAGCGGAAGTGGAGGCTTTCTACAACGCTATGAAAGTACCGGGCGACACTGCTCCCGTTTCTTACGGATTGAATTCACGTCTTGTCAAGAAGGATGGGAAGCTCGTGGAAGAGACATATAAGATTGGTGGACGTTATGGTGCTGCCATTGAGAAAATCGTTGAGAATCTGAAAAAAGCGGAAGCGGTTGCTGAAAATGACGCACAGAAACAGACAATCGCGAAGCTGATTGAGTATTATACGACGGGCAACCTCAAGACTTTCGACGAATATTCAATCCTTTGGGTTGACGATACGGCAAGCAAGGTCGATTTCGTGAACGGGTTCATCGAGAATTATGGCGACCCGCTTGGCTATAAGGGCGCATGGGAATCAATTGTCAACTTCAAGAATGAGAAGGCATCTCATCGAACGGAGGTAATTAGCCAGAACGCACAGTGGTTTGAGCAGAATTCGCCGGTTGATTCGCGTTTCAAGAAAGAGAATGTGAAAGGTGTCACGGCAAAGGTCATTACTGCCGCAATGCTTGCCGGCGATGCATATCCAGCAACTCCAATCGGTATAAATCTGCCTAATGCAAACTGGATACGTGCTTCCCACGGTTCTAAATCGGTGACTTTGGAGAATATTACCGAGGCATATGACCAGGCTTCCCATGGTGACGGTTTCAACGAGGAGTTTGTTATCGATAAAGAGACAAGCGATTTGATGGACAAGTATCTGTTTATTGTGGACAATATGCATACCGATTTGCATGAATGTCTCGGTCACGCTTCCGGAAAATTGCTGCCGGGCGTTCACGACGATGCGTTGAAAGAGCACGGCTCAACCTTGGAAGAGACACGTGCCGACCTGTTTGCGTTGTATTATCTTGCCGACCCCAAACTGCTTGAGCTTGGATTGCTTGACAACAAGGATGCCTACAAAGCGGAATATTATAAATATATCCTCAATGGGTTGATGACGCAATTGATGCGTATCGAGCTTGGAAAGAACATCGAGGAGGCGCATATGCGCAACCGCCAGTTGATTTCAAAATGGGTGTATGAGAAAGGAAAGGCTGAGAATGTAATCGAAATGATAAAGAAAGACGGTAAGACGTTCATAAGAATCAATGATTACGAGAAACTGCGCGGATTGTTCGGACAATTGCTTGCTGAAGTGCAACGTATCAAGTCGGAAGGCGATTATGAGGCAGGGTGCAAGCTGGTTGAGGATTATGGCGTGAAAGTCGATCAGGAGTTGCACAAGGAAGTGCTTGACCGCTATGCGAAGCTTAACATCGCTCCATACAAGGGATTTGTCAATCCGGTATATACGCCTGTGACGGATGAGAATGGAAATATAACAGACGTGAAGGTGGATTATACGGAAGGATATATCGACCAGATGTTGCGTTACTCGGAAGATTATTCTCCGCTTACGAAGTAATATCAGGCTGGATTCCTGATATATATATTGTGACAGCAGCCACTTGTGCTAACGCGCATAGTGGCTGCCTTGTTTTTATGGAATCTTTAAATGTTGTATTGTGGTAGCGTGGCGAGCAGGTCGGCGACTATGAAGGTGCTGCCGCCGACGTAGAGCATATCGTCGGGCGCGCTGTCGTGCAAGGCCGCGCGGTAGGCTTCTTCAACAGTGGGGTATGCCGCGCCGTGCAGACCTTTAGCGGCGGCTTTCTGGCTTAGCTGTTCTTTGGGTAATGCCCGCGGTATTGACGGTTGTGTGAAATAATACACTGCATCTGAGGGCATCATGTCGAGTATGTGGTCGATGTCCTTATCGCTTACGAAACCTATCACTATCCGCAGTTTACGGCAGTGGGAGCGGCGCAGTTGACCGGTGATGTAAGCCATTCCTCCGGTATTGTGTCCGGTGTCGCAAACGGTCAACGGCTTTTCGGCTATCTTCATCCAGCGTCCCATTAATCCTGTCTGTTCGCATACATGCGCGAAGCTTTCGGCAACAGCATTGTCCGTGATTTCAACGCCGAGCGATTTCAGCATAGTAACGGCATTGAGCACCGTGTTGGCGTTCTTTATCTGGCAGTCGCCTGTAAGCTCGCCGTCGATTATTCCGAAATTCTTGGTAGTGAGCCGCAGCTTTCCGTCTGTCAAGTCTGACGATATTATCTCGTTATGTTCTTCGGCGAAGCGTATCGGTGCATTTTCGGCCGCGGACTTGGCCGCAAACACCGGCTTTGTTTCCGCTGTGGTTTCTCCGATGACAACCGGTGTTCCGCTTTTTATTATCCCGGCTTTCTCGGCCGCAATTTTAGCGAGCGTGTCGCCGAGAAACTGCGTATGGTCGAGCGATATGTTTGTGATTACGCTCAATATCGGCGATACGATGTTGGTGCTGTCCAACCGTCCTCCAAGACCTGTCTCAAGCACGGCATAGTCAACCCCGCAATGGCGGAAATAGTCGAATGCCATTATCGTGGTCAGCTCGAAGAATGAGGCTTGACGGCCATTGTAGCCTGACGAAAGGAAACGTCCGACAAAATCAGCCACATATTCACGTTCAATCATTTTTCCGTCCACACGTATCCGTTCGCGGAAGTCGAGCAGGTGAGGGGAGGTGTAAAGTCCCACTTTGTAGCCGCTGTTTTGCAAAATTGCGGCAATCAGGTGCGCCGTTGAGCCTTTCCCGTTGGTCCCGGCAATGTGTATCGACTTGAAAGAGCGGTCGGGATTGCCGAAAACGGCGTTGATTGCGGCTGTGGTTTCGAGTCCCGGCTTATATGCCGGTGTGCCTACATGCTGGAAAACAAGAGTCTTATTGAACAGAAAATCTATTGTTTCTTCGTAAGTCATTATTTCAGTAGATGATATATCCCGCCAGTCCGGCAAGGATTATGATAAGAATAGGGTGCATTTTCACGAAATATGCGAGGACGAATGCCACGGCGCATATCGCAAGGCTTATGTAAAGCTGTGCGCTCTCGCCGTCGGGCATGAAGTTTGCGCCGTTCATCAGCAACAATGCCGCCGAGCCTATCAGTCCCACCACCACAGGCCGCAACCCGCTGAAGATTCCTTTTATTATCATACTGTCCTTATGCCGTTGTATGAACTTGCTCGTATAAAGCACGAGGAAGAATGACGGAAGCACTACGGCAAGCGTTATCACCGCCGAGCCGAGTATCGTCCCTCCCGTTGCGGTGTAGCCGATGTATGTTGCCGTGTTGATTCCTATCGGGCCGGGAGTCATCTGCGATATGGCAACTATGTCGGTGAATGTATGTTCTGTAATCCATCCCGGATCGACAATCTCGTGGCGGATGAGCGAAAGCATGGCGTATCCGCCGCCGAAGCCGAAGATGCTGATTTTGAAATACGACCAGATCAGCCGCAGGTAGATGCTAAGCATTGCCGCCTCCTTTCTCTTTTATTGACTTGAAATTGTGCTTATAGACTATGTATCCGAAAACTCCGCCGAGTATGATGTAGAACACCGGGCTTGATACCACCGACAGCGGTAGTCCGTTGACGTTGGGCACATCTACCCATATCATAAAGGCGATTATCAGCGGAATAAAGAAATTCTTTTTGTTGATTTTCGCCGATTTTGCGGTAGTGAACACGGGAGCCAGTATCAACGCCACTACAGCCGGACGTATGCCCATGAATATGCTCGACAGCGTGTGGTTGTTTTTTATCGTGTCCGGGGTAAGAAACATTGCTATCGCCAGTATTATCAGGAATGAAGGCAATATTGTGCCTAATGCGGCAAAGATGCTGCCTTTCAGTTTCGACAGTTTGTAGCCCACGCTTATCGCTACGTTTACAGCCATAATTCCCGGCAACGACTGCGATATAGCCAGC
>JADIMC010000017.1 GCA_017694955.1 Candidatus Limisoma faecipullorum | reverse complement strand
GTGCGTATGTCGGTTGAATTTGATTGCAGAAACTGCCAGATGCTGCTACGTAAAGCCTGACAAACTACAGTCATTAATCCACAATTAGCCCTGAATGTACTTTGCTACAACCACTTTTGATTGAAAGCTGCCATTCCTCATCACTTTTCCATCTCGCAGGAATACGACATTAAGACTACCATAAAACCGGCGACAACATCCTTTTCAGGAAAGCGACTCTACAAGCAATTTAACATTTAAGAATGTGACAATCGCTGCTATACCATAAAGCACACACGCACCGAACTTGCTGTTTGCATACTTCCCCATCACACGCTTCGACGATGTAAGATAAACCTGAAGGAATACCGTAAACGGCAACTGGACACTCAGCACCATCTGCGACACCAGCAAACCATTAAAAGGATTGTCGATGAAAAATATCAATAACAATGCGATACCAAGCGACAACAGCACGCCGGCAATCGAGTGGCTGTCCTTGATATTATAAGATTCCCTGAAGATACCGGAAAAAATCGAGCCTGCAGCCATTCCGCTTGTTATGGTTGACGAGATACCAGCCATAAGCAAGGCAACCGCAAATATCACCGCCGCATTCTGCCCCAACAATGGCTCAAGCATCGACTTCGCCTGCGAAAGCTCCTCCACCCTGACACCCCCGGCATAAAAAGCAGAAGCGGCAAGAAGTATCATTGCACTGTTGATAGCCCATCCAACCAGCATAGAGAACAATGTGTCAGAAAACTCGTATTTAAGCAATTTACGAATAGACGCATCATCACCTTTATTGTACTCATGGCTTTGTATGACCTCAGAATGCAAGAACAGGTTATGCGGCATCACCACAGCGCCAAGCACGCTCATCACCACAAGCATGCTCCCCTCCGGAAAAGACGGCACGACCCACCCCCTTGCAGCGTCCACCCAATCAATATCGACAAGAAAAATTTCATAAATGAAGGAAAGTCCTATTATCGAAACAAAAGTAATTATAGCCCTTTCAATCCTGCGATAAGAATTCGTGAGCAGCATAATGACAACAAATACCGTGACAAGTACCGCACCTATCCGAAGCGGCATATCGAAAAGCATCTGCAAGGCTATCGCACCACCCAGAATCTCAGCCAAAGAAGTGGAAACCGACGCTATGACAGCCGAGCCGAGCACCGGACGAGCCACCCACTTAGGTGTATATTCCGTAGCCGCCTCTGAAAGGCACAGCCCTGTAACAATACCCAAATGCGCCACATTATGCTGCAACAGAATCAGCATAACGGTTGACAACGTAACAACCCAAAGCAGTGAATAGCCAAATTCCGAACCAGCCGCAAAATTCGATGCCCAATTACCTGGGTCGATAAACCCAACCGTAACAAGCAATCCCGGCCCGATATAACGGAAGAAATCCAAGCCTCCAAGGTAACGCTTATGGTCCCTGCGCTTCAAGTCCTGTAGAAAATTCTTCATCATATCACGCTTTTCTTTATAAATAACGCTATCTTTACAAAATTGTTTACTGTATAATGGCAAAGCATAACATATTGGGTCAAAAAGGAGAAGAGGCGGCTTGTGAGACTCTTCTCCGCAAGGGCTATATCATACGTGACCGCAACTGGAGAAGCGGGAAAAATGAGATAGACATTGTGGCAGAAAAGGATGGACGAATCATAGTAGTAGAAGTAAAAACCCGGACAGGAGAGATAGACGACATCTCGCAACTAATACCTCCGGCAAAAATAAGACATATAGTAAATGCCGGCAAAGCCTACCTTAAATATTTCGGGCTGACACAGGAACTGCAATTCGACATCATCCTGCTGCACGTGGAAAAAGAAAACCTATCGGTAGAACACATTGAAGATGCAATAATGCCGCCAATGTATTTCTACCGATAGGATATTGGTTTTTCTTCAGCTAAAGAATCAATCGTCAAGCTTATGAATCACTATACCTGAACGCAATTTTGGCTCAAACCACGTTGTCTTAGGAGGCATAATGTTACCACTGTCGGCAATATCTATGATCTGCTGCATAGTGACAGGATAAAGGGCAAGTGCCATCTTCATCTCGCCACTGTCAACCCTGCGCTGCAATTCTTCCAAACCTCTGATGCCACCGACAAAATCAATGCGCTTGTCGGTACGCAAGTCGGTTATACCAAGAATGTCGCGTAATATCAGATTGGAAGAGATAGTGACATCGAGCACTCCAATCGGGTCATCGGTATAAGTTCCAGGCTTTGCCGTCAACGAATACCAATCTCCGCCCAAATACAAAGAAAAATTATGCAATGCCGACGGCTTGTACATCTTTTTCTTCTTCTCAACTTCAAAATTGACAGCAATCCGTTCAAGAAAAGCCTCGTCAGTCAATCCGTTCAAATCACGCACCACTCTGTTGTAGTCCATGACTTTCAAATGCGATGCCGGGAAACACACAGCAAGAAAATAGTTATATTCCTCCTTTCCCGTATGATGTGGATTCTGCCGGGCCATCTCGTCACCAACCAATGCTGCGGCTGCACTACGATGATGCCCGTCGGCAATATACATCGCCGGAATAGAAGCGAACAAGCCGGTAATCCTGTCAATGAGCGCATCATCGTCGATTACCCAGAATTTATGCCCGAATCCGTCAGCAGCCACGAAATCATATTCCGGTTTTACGGAAGTTACTTTTTTCAAGACTTCCTCCAGTCCCGGATTATCGGGAAAAGTAAAAAATACAGGCTCGATATTTGCCCTCGTGGCACGCACGTGCTTCATACGGTCCTCTTCCTTATCCTTACGTGTCAGCTCGTGCTTCTTAATCCTCCCAGCCATATAATCAGCCACAGAAGCAGCAACCACAAAACCATACTGCACATGGCTACCCATCGTCTGCGCATAGACATAATAACACGGCTTGCAGTCCTGCACAAGCCATCCATTATCCTGAAACTTTTTGAAATTCTCAACAGCCTTGGCATAGACCTTGGGGTCATGCTCATCAGTTCCAGGTTCAAAATCAATCTCAGGACGGATTATATGGTACAATGACTTATCATTGTCGCCAGCTTCCTTACGCGCCTCTTCAGAGTTGAGCACGTCATAAGGACGCGAAGCCACTTCCGCCACAAATTCCACAGGAGGACGCACCCCCTTGAAAGGTTTTACAATCGACATGGCATTGATATTTTAAAATTCATAAATTCTATTTATTTCTTACGATAGTCTGCTCTCTGTCAGGACCTACCGACAGAATAGTGACAGGTACACCGAGCTCCTTCTCTATAAACTTGATATAATCACTGAATGCCTGTGGAAATTCCTCTTCACTCTTAATCGAGGTCATATCCACATTCCAGCCTGGCAATTCTTCATAAACCGGTTCAACACCTTCGTCTATAGAATATGGGAAATCACGAGTAAGCTTGCCATCAACCTTATATGCGACACAGGCCTTCACCGTAGCGAATGAATCGAGCACATCGCTTTTCATCATAATCAGCTGCGTAACCCCATTAAGCATAATGGCATAGCGTAAAGCCACAAGGTCAATCCAACCACAACGGCGCTCACGACCTGTCACGGCACCATACTCATGTCCAATGTCGCGAATCTTCTTACCTGTCTCATCAAACAGCTCCGTTGGGAATGGTCCGCTTCCCACACGAGTGCAATAAGCCTTGAATATTCCAAAAACCTCACCAATTTTGTTAGGAGCGACACCCAAACCAGAGCAAGCACCTGCACAAATCGTATTCGAGGAAGTTACAAAAGGATAAGAACCGAAATCCACATCAAGCATCGTTCCCTGCGCGCCCTCGCACAAGATGCTCTTGCCGTCGGAAAGCAGCTTGTTGACATAATGCTCACTGTCAATAAGCTCATACCCTTTCAGATAATCTATTGCAGCAAGCCATTTCGGCTCGGTCTCAGACAAATCCACATCCGCACCAAGCATCCTCAACGTGTCAAGATGCTTCGCTTTCGCAGCCTCGTATTTAACCTTGAAATCGTTGGAAATATCTCCGACTCGCAAACCATTGCGACTCACCTTATCCGTGTATGTAGGACCTATTCCTTTGCCTGTAGTCCCGATTTTCGATGCCCCCTTGCGCTTTTCATTGGCAGCATCAAGCAAGCGGTGCGTAGGCAATATGAGATGAGCTTTCTTCGAAATCTTCAAAATCTTCTTCAACTCAACCCCGCTCTGCTCCAAAGCTTCAGCCTCTTCTTTGAAAAGCACAGGATCAAGCACCACGCCATTACCGATAATGTTGATTTGTCCATGCTGGAAAATCCCGGAAGGAATCGAACGGAGCACATATTTCTTTCCTTCGAACTCAAGCGTATGACCAGCATTCGGACCGCCTTGAAAACGTGCCACCGCATCATACCGTGGAGTCAATACATCGACTACTTTGCCTTTACCTTCGTCGCCCCACTGCAAGCCTAAAAGGACATCTACTTTCATAATTTTCTATTCTTAATATTCTTTATCTGATTGCTTTTTATCTTACTTTTCTTTTTTCTCACACACGCTGAACAGATACCATAGACATAGAGCGTAAAATACGAGGAATTAAACTTCCCATACTTATGTTTCTCTATGTTGGACATCAATTCCGTATCTTTCACCTCCCTGATTTTACCACATTCCGTACAAATCAGATGATGGTGGTTTCCCAAATAACCGACAACTTTCTCATACAAAGAAAGCTGCGAACCAAACTGTAGCTTACGCGCTACCCCGCACTCACAGAAAAGCTCCATCGTGTTGTACACGGTCGAACGGCTGACATGATAGGAACGCGCCTCCATTTCCTGATATAATGTCTCAATCCTGAAATGGTCATTATGCGAAAACACCAAATCAAGAATAGCAAAGCGCTCAGGAGTCTTGCGTAATTTCCGGCTGTCAAGGAACTCCGTAAGCTTAGTGCGCGCGGCAACCAATGCCTTATCTTCAGACATCATCATATCAACGCAAAGATAGCATTTTATTTCGCTTTCAAGAAATCTATC
>JADIMC010000002.1 GCA_017694955.1 Candidatus Limisoma faecipullorum | reverse complement strand
GACGATGACGAAATCACCGTCGGCAGCATGGTTCCTGGTGATGAAACATTCTTCTTTGATTCCGCCGCGCACAATTAGTTCCGATTTCACCCGGTTGGAACGGATGGCGGCTATCCGCAGGTTTTCCTTTTCGCTGTCAAGGGAATTGCAGTAGCCGTTCACATAGAGCGGAAGACTGCCGCCGAGTATGCTGTCCTTGTTCCGGCGCACGCATTCCAGCAGCCGGGCAAGCTCCCGGTCGTTGCCGTCAAGCGGCACATAGAACATATCCTTCTGTGGTATGAAACGGAAGGTGTAGGTGGTGTCCGCTTCCTGCCCGGCAAAGACGGGAGAAACCGCCGCTGTCAGCCACAGAAACAGGATAAGAAGATAGGTCCTTTTGTTCATATTTATATGCTATTTTGATTTCACGCACGAATTTCAGCTTATAAAATAAGCGAAAAGTTTTTATTCCAACCGTTTTCTAATCATAAAAAATTGCCTTAATTGTCAGATTCACACATCTTTGTCGTTTGGGATATTTTGATTTTGTTGATTGGGCACTTTTTTGTCGTTTGGGCACTTTTTAATCTTGCCCGACAGGAGTGTTTTCAGCCTTTGATTTTCTCCATTTGGCGGGAGAATGCCCTTCCTTTTCCTTGAAGTTTTTCATAAAGTGGCTTGTGGAAAGGAAGCCTGATGCCTTTGAGATTTCATCAAGTGTCCAGTCCGGATGTCGCACCATCTCTCTTTTGGCATATTCCATGCGAAGCCCGGAAATCCAATCCCTAAACGACATACCGTAAGTAGTTCTGATGTATTCTGACAGGTAGGTACGGTTGGTATGAAGCGTGTCCGAAAGCTCCTTGATGGTGAGGCCGGGACGGACATACCCGTCCTTGTCTATCCATTCCTTTATTTTCTCCGCTATCTCAGCATGGTAGGACGGTGACTCCTGTTCCTGCCTCTCTTCCGGCTTTGTATCACACAGGATTTCTTCTTCGGAGGTTATCTCGCTCTCCATGACACTCTCCACCTGTTCATAAAACAGCAGGTAGTTCTGATAGCAATGGTAGAGATAAATATAAAAAGGTACGGACGAAAGAATCCAGACGAACACCCACTCATCGGGCAGGAAGGTAAGCAGTCCGCAGCTTATGCCGAATATGACAGCCCACCAAGTAAAGACGGACATCCATTGGATATACGACCCGATGTCATCCGAATGCGTGTCATTGAAAATGCGTACCGCCTTATAATAAGGCAGTAACAGCCTGCGGACAAGGAATAGTCCATAGCCAATCAGCCATGCCGCCATGACGACTAATCCGATTTTCTGCATCGCCCCATCCGGCAACAAGAGCAATATCAACCCGGAGAAGATGGAAAACAGCAGCCATAGACCGAGGTGAGTCCGCAACCGCCGCCGCGTGATATAGAAGCGGTCAAGCAGCGTGGTAAGTGCCGAGCTGAACAGCCAGTAGCACAGGAAATAAGTGGACAGGTTCATCAGTATGGCGGCATTGACATCCACGAAGCGGATTTCGAAAAAGAAATGTACCGAATAGTTGGCGGCGAGCAATAGCATAGCTACCCCCATAATCCGCCGGGAGCGCAAGTAATTTTCGAAAATGACTTTCTCCGGCGTTTTTGCAAAGAGAAAATATAAGCCGAAGAACAACATCAACGGCAAGGCGATACAAAGTGAATAACTGTATATTGATGGTTGCATTTTTTCTTCAATTAAATTCAAAATCAGGTGCAAAATTACAATGTTTTTGCCCTATTCATCGCAGTTAGATGTATTTTTAAACAAATCACCATCCTACTCTTATCCGTAGTCGGGTGCTTCTTCATTGTTGAGAGCAAATTCCTATGCCTATATATATTTCAACGCCTTGATAAATAAACTTTTTATGCAGTCGGAACTACGCCATCGCTGTCAAATGCTTCCACGAAATTGCCAACCCATTGTCTGATGCGCGATCCCCTTTACCTTGCTGGCAAAACCGAGTATCAACATAAAAAAGTATCGACTATGGACATCTTCCGGTTGATGCGTATGTAACGCCTGCCGTCCGCTGTCCTACCGATGTGATGCGGATGAAGTAGTTTGATGTCCACATACGCCAGCCCGTATAACGACTGCAAGTATTGTATGCCCTGCTCTTTCGGGATTAACATTCTCGCCATATTTGCCCACTATAATAAATGTATCAACGAGGGCAATGTCGCCGAAGTGCAAGACGAGAACTACCGTGAAGCTCGCCGCGCATTCCTCATCAGATACGACCGCAGCGTGACAAAACTGCGACAAGCAAACCATTGCATCGGATGCAAACGATGCTTGGCACATTGCTCGCAAGGCATCGACATTCCAGGAGAGATGCGCCGCATCGATGCATACGTCGAGCGGTTGAAGCAATATAAATAAAGCCATATACAGAAAAAAACAGGCATACCGCCTACCACAATATGAACGTAGCTGCCATTGGTTGCCCCAATGGCGCATAACTGTGCCATTCACCGACCCTCCATCCTTCCACAAGCGGGCACAAAAAAGAGGAGGGCATCCACCCGCCGCGACCGCCTGTGCCTGGAGGCATCCGGGCGGGCATAAAAGAAGGGGGTGCGTCCACCGGTGTTGTCGGTGGACGCACCCCCTGAAGGT
>JADIMC010000016.1 GCA_017694955.1 Candidatus Limisoma faecipullorum | reverse complement strand
GACATCGAATCCATCCAATGGCTTGAAAATTTTCTGAAGCAAAAAGCCAACGCAGTAATGCTTGTGTCGCACGACCGTGCGTTCATCGACAATGTGACGAACCGCACGATTGAAATTTCCTGCGGAAAAATTTACGATTATCAAGTGAATTATTCCAAATTCGTGGAATTACGCAAGGAAAGGATAGAACAACAAATGCGTGCATATCAGAATCAGCAAAAGCAGATACAAGACACCGAAGAATTCATAGAACGATTCCGATACAAGGCGACAAAAGCAGTACAGGTACAGAGCCGTATAAAGCAGCTTGCAAAAATTGAACGGATAGAGGTTGACGAAGTTGACAATTCGAAACTAAATCTTAAATTTCCGCCTGCGCCACGGTCCGGCGACTATCCGGTGATTTGCGACAACGTAGGCAAAGCATATGGCGAGCATCAAGTATTCGACCACGTGGATTTGACTATAAAGCGTGGTGAAAAAGTGGCATTTGTCGGGAAAAACGGAGAAGGAAAATCCACATTGGTAAAATGCATAATGGGAGAAATCCCTTATACCGGCACACTGAAAATCGGGCATAATGTGAAAATCGGTTATTTTGCACAGAACCAAGCTTCGCTGCTTGATGGCAATCTGACTGTTTTTGACACCATCGACCACGTAGCAGTCGGCGATATACGCACCAAAATACGCGACATTCTCGGCGCATTTATGTTCGGAGGAGAAGCATCCGAAAAAAAGGTAGCAGTACTGTCAGGCGGAGAACGTACGAGACTTGCGATGATACGCCTGCTGCTCGAGCCGGTGAACCTGCTGATACTTGACGAGCCTACCAACCATTTGGATATGAAATCGAAAGACGTGCTTAAACAGGCTATCAAAGACTTCAACGGTACGGCGATAATCGTTTCCCACGACCGCGATTTCCTCGACGGGCTTGTTGAGAAAGTATATGAATTCGGGAATGGCAAGGTAAAAGAGCATCTCGGAGGAATATACGACTTTCTGCAAGCAAAAAATATGGAATCGCTACGTGAATTGGAAGCAGCTTCTTCCGAACCACAATATTCCATTGTAAAAAGCACCCAATCAGACACTAAAAACAATTCGGCACCATCAGCCAAAGAAACAGCGCGTATGACTTACGCTGAAAAAAAGGAATATGAAAAGCTCATACGCAAAGCTGAGAAAAAAGTCAAGGAAGCCGAGACCGAAATTGCCGGAATTGAAGTTGAAATTAAAAATATAGAAGACAAACTGTCGGCAGGTGAAAACGATGCGGAATTATACTCCAAGCATGCAGAGCTTCAAAAGAAGATGGAGAATGCTATGAGCCTTTGGGAACTTGCATCTATGGAACTGGAAACTTTTAATAACAAAAATTGATATGAACGTAAAAACATTAATTATGTTAGCTACCCTTACAGGAGCTATGACAATGAGCGCAGCCACGGAACCCAAGACTGGGGCAAACCGTGCGAATCTGGACGAATCGGTTTCTCCGAGGACAGATTTTTATCAATATGCATGTGGCGGATGGCAGAAAAATAATCCGCTGGGAGCGGAATACTCGCGTTTCGGCTCGTTTGACCAACTTGGAGAAAACAACCGCAAGCAGTTATACGAACTTGTCGAAGACTTGCGCAACCAAAAGAATACGCCAGGCTCCATCGCCCAGAAAATCGGTGACATCTACGCTATGGGAATGGACAGTATCCGACTTAACAAAGAAGGGGCATCCTCCATACAAGAAGATCTGGCTCGCATAAACAGCACAAAGAAAGAAGATTTCACTGAACTGATAGCGTGGATGCACAACTTCTCATCTCCGTTCTTCGGAATCGGTGTGATGAGCGATTTAAAGAACTCTGACATCAACATTCTTTATTGGGGACAAGGCGGTCTCGGTCTCGGCGACAGGGATTATTATCTGCTTGATGATGAGCAGACAGTAAAAGTGCGAGAGGCTTATAAAGTTGCAATTGCAGATTTATGCAAATTGTCAGGCTACAGCGAAAAAGACGCACAGAGAATTGTTGCCAACGTTATGGATATAGAAACGGAACTTGCAAAAGCAGCAATGTCGCGTACAGAGATGCGTAACCTTGCCGCTCAATACAATATCCGGACTATGGCACAAGTTGATTCCGCATGCCCGGCTGTGGATTGGAATTCATATCTGACAGATATGTATATCCCTAAAGTAGAGACTATGTGTGTAATGCAACCTGCTTCTTTGGAAGCCGTCAATAAACTGCTTTCCACAAAGTCGGAACAAGCAATAAAAGATTATCTTTCATTCCACCTCATCAATTCGGCATCCGACTATCTCAGTGATGATTTCCGTGCTGTAAACTTCAAAATGAGCAGCGTAATCACAGGCGCTGAAAAAGACAAGCCACGCTGGAAAAGAGCTCTTGCCGTTCCTAACGGGATGCTCGGCGAAGCATTAGGACAGCTTTATGTTGAGAAATATTTCCCGGAATCATCGAAAAAGCAAATGCTTGAGCTTGTCAACAACTTAAAATCCTCATTGAGCGAGCATATCGCTGCCCTTACTTGGATGAGCGACGAGACAAAAGCACGCGCTCAGGAAAAACTTTCCGCATTCACTGTAAAAATCGGCTATCCTGACAAATGGAAAGACTATTCAGGAATCACTATCGACCCGAAAAAATCATATTGGCAGAATGTGAAAGAGGCTTGCATTTTCCATGTTAAAGACCAGAATATGAAGTGCGGCAAACCTGTCGATAAAGCGGAATGGGGAATGACTCCGCAAACAGTCAACGCTTATTACAATCCTTCAACCAACGAGATATGCTTCCCTGCTGGCATTCTCCAAGCCCCGTTCTTCTCTCCTGATGCTCTTGATGCCGACAATTACGGTGCAATCGGAGTAGTAATCGGACACGAGATGACTCACGGATTCGACGATATGGGCCGTCAATTCGACAAAGACGGAAATATGGTGAACTGGTGGACAGAAGAAGACTCCAAAAAGTTCAACGAACTCGCCGACAAATTAGTTGCCCAGTTCGACAGCATTATCGTACTCGACGATCAACACGCTAACGGCCGCCTCACATTAGGCGAAAACATTGCCGACCAAGGAGGCTTACGTGTGGCTTATTCAGCATATCTGAAGACTAAAGAAGCAAAAGAGAACAAAACTGTTGACGGATTCACACCGGCACAACGCTTCTATCTGTCATATGCCAATGTCTGGGCTGATAATATTCGTGACGCAGAGATTCTCCGCCGCACGAAGATTGACGAACATTCACTGGGACGCTGGAGAGTGAATGCCACATTGAAAAATATTGAACCGTTCTACAAGGCATTCGGTATCGTCGCCGGCGATGCGATGTATCTCGCACCTGAAAAACGTGTCATAATCTGGTAAGATTCTCTGAATACGAAAAAGCGCCGTTTTAGTTTTTACTATTACGGCGCTTTTTGCATATCTTTACATCCTCAAAATAGAGATTATTATATGAACGGGACTTTTCGATTCAAGCAATTCGAGGTTGAGCAACGACAAAGCGCTATGAAAGTCGGCACCGACGGAGTACTGCTTGGTGCCTGGTGCGATACCGGCAATGCTCATAGAGTACTCGACATTGGCAGCGGAACCGGACTTATCGCACTTATGATCGCCCAACGTAATCAGGAGGCGACAATAGATGCCGTTGAAATCGACAAGAATTCGGCAGAGGAGGCAAGCAGTAATTTTCACCGCTCCCAATGGGCAGACAGACTGAATTCCATTTGCAAGGACATTCTTTTATTCAACGCCATTTACAGCTATGACCTTATTGTTTCAAATCCCCCATTTTTCAAGACTGGAGAATCAGCACCCGATATTCGCCGAGCCACCGCACGGCACTGCTCGGCTTTGCCTTTCGAACATTTGTTTAAGAAGGTCGGAGCATTGTTGTCTCCGGATGGTATTTTTGCTATGATAGCTCCAGCTGAAGTGAAGAATGATATTGAATTTTACGCCGGAGAATATGACTTTTGGATTAAACGCCGGACATCAGTAATATCAAAACCGGGCAAACCTGTAATGCGCTATTTGTGGGAATTCGTCAAATATCCTGTCGAAATTAAGGATTCATCACTGACTATCCATGCAGCCTCCGGCTATTCTCCTGAATATCGCACCCTCACCCGCAACTTCTATCTGAATCTATGAACACTCAAAAGATTCATTATCGAATACACCATCCAAAACCTCATATGAAATCAGTATCCAACCAAAACAATAAACACCATACATAAAAGGCAACTCTGCTTTTCCAATCAAGTCTTAACCAAACCATATTTCTTGCAAAAATAGCGAAACCCCATACAAGCAAGCCCCCAAATAGATAAAAAATCTAAAATAACGGAACACAGCTCTGAATTTGTTGTAAAATTAATTATATCTTTGGAGATTGGATTAAACCGATTACTTCCGACAAAGTCTATTAACAAAAAACAAAAGAGAAACGAAATATGAGAAAAATCAATTTGTTAATAATACTAACGCTTTTGACAACCGTGACAGTATCCGCACAAGGATACTATGATGACGACATCTATTACGACCCTTCAAAAGCAAAAGAGGAAAAAGAAGCCATCTATAAGGAGAAATTGGAAGAATATATGAATTCCGATGAATATAAGAATATGGCTTCTCCCACATATCAAGTATATAATAATTCGCCACGTGATGTTGACGAATACAATCGCCGTGGAGGGATTTACGCCATAGCCGACACCCTTCAGGCTGACAGTACAGCAATATCGGGCAACAACGATGTTTTTGAATATACAGAGCGAATAGAACGATTTGAAAATCCTGAGATTGTCAAATCGTCGGATGATGAAGTACTGAAAGAGCTTTATTACGCCAATGATGTAAATATCTACATAGGCACACCTTCCACATATCTGTCGTTCGGATTCTACGACCCATGGTACTATCCTTTCGGCTGGAGATGGTCTCCTTATTATACATCATATTGGGCTTGGGATCCGTGGTACAGACCATATTATGGGTGGTATGATCCATTCTGGGGGCCTGGGTACTGGCATTATCCTTATCACTATCATCCACATTATGCGTGGGGCTATGCTCCCAACAGGCACTATTCTCCTACTGGACGACGTCCATTCGGAGGAAATTCCGGTACACACAGCAACGTAGGTACAGGACGACGACCTGCAGGAGGATTCGACGGTTATAATTCCAACCGGACAACCGGACGCCGCCCATCGTCACCATCATATACAAGACCCGCAAACGGCACAATATACAACAATGGCGGCACAACCGGCAGACAATCATTCAACGGATTCCGTGGAGGAAGCAATTCCGACAACAATAACAGTTTCCGGTTCTATAACAATTCACCGTCACGCAACAATAGCACCATAAACAGAAACAACAACAATACCCGTCGTCAGTCATTCACAACGCCGTCATATCGTGGCGGAAGCAATTCCGGAATCAGAGGTGGTTCATCAGGAGGAGGACGCGGCTCATTCGGTGGCGGACGTGGTTCTGGAGGCAGAAGATAATTTATTAAATAATAGAAACCCAAAATGAAAAAATCATATATCATAGCGGTATTGCTAATTGCTGCCGCACAACAAGTATCAGCCCAAAGTGCATTCGACGCCTATACCCTATCACAAACAGACCTGAAAGGTACGGCACGGTTTATGTCGATGGCAGGTGCCTTCGGAGCATTAGGCGGAGACCTGTCTGTCTTAAATCAAAATCCTGGAGGCATAGGTATTTACCGCAGTTCTGAAATTGGCTTAACCTTCGATTGGAATATAAAAAATGTCACGACAGGAGAAGGAGCTGATCAATTGAAAACAAGAGACAGAAACTTCAATTTCAACAATATAGGCTATATCGGCTCGTTACGCACAAATTCCGATGTGATGCCGAATATAAATTGGGGATTTACCTATAACAAATCCGCCGCTTTCAACCGTCATTACAGTGGATACATTTCCAACATAGGCACATCGATGACTAATTTCGTTGCAGGACAAACTAATTCCGGAGCCTGGACAGAAAGCGATTTAGGAGCTGTAGATGGAGGATACAATCCTTATCAGGAATCATACGCCCCTTGGATGAGCATATTGGCTTATAATTCATATCTAATCAATCCAATGGGCGATGGAAACAATTTTGCAGGATTGTATAAGAACGGTACTAATGGATATGGCGAATTCGAGATACAGGAATCAGGACAAATAAACGAATATACAATCAGTTTAGGTGGAAATGTATATAATACAGTATATTGGGGTGCAAGTCTTGGAATCACCGATGTGGACTACAACATGTATTCATATTATGGAGAAAGCCTGAACAATGCATATGTCCCTTATATAGACAAAAACGGGAACGTGAACATATCAGACGGCAAGGCCTCATGGGGAATGGAGAACCAATTCCGTATGAGCGGTACCGGTGTTAATTTCAAACTTGGCGTAATTCTCAAACCGATAAACGAATTGCGCATAGGTGCGGCTTTCCACACGCCAACATTCTATTCTCTAAAATCAGAATATATAGCAAATACTTCTTTTGGTTTTTATCCAGGCAATCAGAATCTTGTCAACCAAAACATCGACGGTACGGCCTGGACTGACGAAGGCTATATCGGCGAGACATATTTCGATATGCAGACTCCATGGAAATTCATTGGAAGCATTGCCGGAGTAATTGGCGGGCGCGGTATAATCAGCCTTGATTATGAGCATAATATGTATCCTAAAATGAGAGTTTCATATGACGGAAGCGAAGATATGCAAGTGTCAAACTACATTCAGCAATACTATAAATCATCAGATATCATCCGAATTGGAGCGGAATTTAAAGTAACACCAAGCTGGAGCTTACGCGCAGGATACTCATATCAGACATCCCCATTCACCGAAGACATAAAGAATGACCGACTGAATGTGGCGACAGCAGGAACTACCCTTTCATACACGCTCGACGACAACATCCAATATATAACAGCCGGCACAGGTTACCGCTATAAAGCTTTCTATGCAGACTTTGCATTCGTCCACAAAAACCGCAGCAGTGAATACTATGCCTTCTCACCAGATATGGGAAGTTCAAGCATAATGCCGCCTAAATCGAAAATAAAGGACAGCAACAACGAAATAGTCTTTACGTTAGGATTTAAATTCTAAAATAGGTAATTGACTAGTCCTAAATAACCGTTACAGTTATTGGACAAAAATAAATTATTTATCACAGTTCAGCAAGACAAGTCTTGCTGAACTGTTTGTTTTTATAACTTTTAATCTTAATCAGCTTCTGATTATGCATATACTCTGGCGTTTTATACCCACAGGAGTAGTGCGGCCTGATGTTATTATACTTGTAGACAGCATCCTTTATTACCTGCTTCATATCTGATAGTGGGAGATTAAGTTCCTCAAGCAGGAACTCCTGTTTGAGTATTCCGTTTATCCGTTCTGCCACGGCATTTGAATACGGGTCGTGAGATTCTGTCATACTGGGTGTTATGTGATAGCGTCTCAACATTTTCTGGTATGCGTCGGAACAG
>JADIMC010000015.1 GCA_017694955.1 Candidatus Limisoma faecipullorum | reverse complement strand
GTCACATCATTAGAATATTTGGCAAAATATAACCATTTATTGGGTAATAATATTGAAGCCGTGCGTTTAGGCACGGAGGCTTTAGGCATAATTGGAACAGTATTTGGAAAAGACAGTCCAGATTACGCATTAATTCTTAATGATTTATCGTTTTATCACCATACTTTAGGCAATGATGAAGAGGCTATACCTCTCATTAAGGAAGCATTAGGCATTCGAGAAAAAGCGTATGGAAAAGAACACTCCGCATATTGTGCGGCATTGTGTAATTTGGCATTATATTATGCTTCATCTGAAAATTATGCTGATGCAATCCGTATAGGTACAGAAGCTATTGGACTATGTGAAAAGTCGTTTGGGAAAGAAAGTACGACTTATGCGAAATTACTTAACGATTTGTCGCTATGGTATAAATCATTGGGAGATTATAATAATGCAATACGTCTTGTTTCTGAAGCATTAACTATTTGGGAATGTAAATTTGGGAAAATGTCGCCCGCATATTTTACGTCGTTATATAATTTGGCCTCATATTATAATTTGTCAGGAAATTATATGGAAGCTATTCGATTAGGGACAGAAGCACTGAGTTTAGATGAAAAATTACATGGCAATAAGACTCTTAGTTATGCAGCTTCATTGAATAATTTAGCATTATATAAATCAAATTTTGGTAATTATACTGAGGCAATAAGTTTGGTGTCGGAAGCTTTAAATATACAGAAAGAATTGATAGGCAAAGAACATCCTGATTATGCCATTTCCTTGGCGAATTTGGCATCTTATAATTCGGGACTTGGTAATTACGTAGAAGCAATACATTTAGTTTCTGAGGCATTGGCTGTGTTTAAAAAAGTTTACGGCAAAGAATCTTCCACATATTCAATATTTTTGAATAGTTTGTCATCGTATGAATTTTCATTAGGAAATTACTCCGAAGCAATGCGGTTGACATATGAGGCTTTAGCTATTCAGGAAAAATTATTTGGAAAAGAATCTCCTGCATACGCAACTACATTGGGAAACTTGGCTTTTCATAATTTTAAACTTGGGAATTATTTAGAAGCCATTCGTATTGATTTACAAGTGATGGATATACGGAAAAAGACATTAGGTAAGAATCATCCATATTATGCATCATCATTGACACGATTGGCACAAGACTATTTCGTTTTAGGCAATTATAACGATGCTTTGCATATGGTGGAAAATGCTTTGAAAATTCAAGAAATGACAATTGGAAAGAATCATCCTGAATATGCGTCATCTTTAAATGTTTTAGCTATGTGCTATTCTTCGTTGGAAAATTATGATGAAGCAATACGTGTTGGGGAAAAAGCATTGAATATAACAGAAAAAGTATTTGGCAAAGGGCATGTTAATACGTCTGAGGGTATAAATAATTTAGCGTATTATAACTCCATTACAGGGAATTATTCTGAGGCTATACAACTTGGAACTGAAGCATTGAAAATAAGAGAGAAATCATATGGTAAAGAAAATTCTTATTATGCTACTTCTTTAAATAATCTTGGAAAATACAATTATTATTTAGGCAATTATTCTGAGGCAATACGTTTGGGAACTGAAGCATTGAAGATTTTAGAAAACACAATTGGTAAAAATCATCCTTATAGTGCCAAGACATTGGAGAATTTGGCTACATATAATTGGAAGATTGGCAGTGCTGACGCTGTGGGTTATTGTGTTGAAGCGACAGATGTGTTGTCTGGGATTGTGCGGAGGACTTTCGCGGACTTGACGGCGAGGGAGAGGAATCTGTTTTGGGAACAGTATAAGGTGTGGTTTGAGGGTACTATCCACTCGATTGCATATGACATGCCGTCGGACTCGCTGGCGGAGAACGGCTACAACGGTGCGCTGATGGCCAAGGGCTTGCTGCTCAACAGCGAAATGGAGCTTAGCACGCTGCTCAAAGAAAGCGGAGATAGTGAGGTGGCGAATATATACAACAGTCTGAAAAACCTGCGTCTGCAAATCAACAAGCTGTATGAAATGCCGGTTGCGGAGCGTCCGCTCGACACGGATTCGTTGGAGCGGGCGGCGCAGGGCTTGGAGCGGCAGTTGGTGCAACGCTCGAAAGCGTATGGCGACTACACCGCAAACCTCGTCATCGACTGGAAGCAGGTGAGGCAGCGGCTCGGCAACGGCGAGATGGCTGTGGAATTTGTTTCGTTCCCGTTGCGCAATGACAGCGTGATGTACGCTGCCTACTGCCTGCGCAAGGACATAGCGTCGCCGAAGATGGTGCCACTGTTCGAGGAAAGGCAGTTGACAAGCATGGACAAGAGATTATACCTCTCCTCGCCAATGCTTTACAATCTTATATGGAAGCCGTTGGAAAAGGAAATGAAGGGAGTTACGACAGTGTATTTTGCTCCGGCTGGCGAACTGTATAACTTGCCTATCGAGAATCTGCCGGTTGGTGAAGGAACGTATAATTCTGACATCAGAGGCTACCGCCGCCTTTCTTCCACACGCCAATTGGCATTGCGCAGGAACGGCGTGGAAGTGGCGAAGGCTGCAGTCTATGGCGGACTGAAATATGATACCGACACTGTGACTTTGGCAAACGACAGCCGCAAGTACCGCACGGCGGAGCCGGTGCAATGGTCGAGCCGCGCCGTAGCCGACAGCCTCGGTATGCGCGACGGCGTTTATGAGCTGCCGGCTACGAAAATCGAGGCGGAAGAGATTGACAAGGCATTGGAAACCGCACAAATAGACACAAGGCTCTACACCGACACCATCGGCACGGAAGCTTCTTTCAAAGCAATGTCGGGCAACGGGGTGAACGCCCTGCACATCGCCACCCACGGCTTCTACTGGACGGAGCGCGAGGCTGCGCAGTTGGACGGACTGGCTTTCCTCGGCACTGACATGCCCGCCGCCGTCAAGGAGGACAAGGCATTGACCCGCTCCGGGCTGCTCTTCGCCGGGGCGAACACCGCGCTGAAAGGCTTGCCGCTGCCAGAGGGAGTGGAGGACGGTGTGTTGACAGCCAAGGAAATCGCAGGGATGGACTTGCGCCGGTTGGACCTGGTGGCATTGTCTGCCTGCCAGACCGGCTTGGGCGAAATCACCGGAGACGGCGTGTTCGGATTGCAGCGCGGCTTCAAGAAAGCCGGAGCAAACACGCTGCTGATAAGCCTTTGGAAAGTGGACGACACGGCAACGCAACTGCTGATGACGCAGTTCTACAAGAACCTGCTGTCGGGTATGGGCAAGTACGAGGCGTTGGCTGCGGCACAGAAATACCTGCGGGAACTGGAAGTGGAGGTGAAACCTGAAAAGACGGCATTCCAGCAGATAATGGACGGGAAAGACGGCAAGAAAGAGAAAAATCCGGAACACAAGACGGTGCGCAAATACGCCAATCCTTACTATTGGGCTGCTTTCGTGCTTCTCGACGGCATAAATTGAATACCATACAGGTTACCGAACAATTATATTGATTTTGAGAACGAATTGAAGTAACTTTGCAGCGAGAATCGAAGCGGAAGATATGAACAATATAATATTAGGTATAGAGTCGTCGTGCGACGACACTTCAGCAGCCGTAATAAAGGACGGCATACTGATGTCGAACGTGATTGCAAGTCAGAGCGTGCACGAAGCATACGGAGGCGTGGTGCCGGAACTGGCATCGAGGGCACACCAGCAGAACATCGTACCGGTGGTGTCGGAAGCAATCAAGCGGGCAGGAATCGAGAAAAAAGACCTGAGCGCAATAGCGTTCACCGCAGGGCCCGGGCTGATAGGCTCTCTATTGGTAGGCACATCATTCGCCAAAGGACTGTCGATAGCCCTCGGCATACCTTTATTGAACGTGAACCATCTGCACGGCCACGTGCTTTCGCACTTCATCAAGGAGGACGAGACCACCGAAGTGCCGGAATTCCCGTATATGTGCCTGCTCATATCAGGAGGCAACTCGCAGATAATAATCGTGGAAGGCTACAACAAAATGCGCATCATCGGCCAGACAATCGACGACGCGGCAGGCGAGGCTTTCGACAAATGCGCAAAGGTGATGGGACTGCCCTATCCCGGCGGCCCATACATCGACCGCCTCGCGGCAGAGGGCGACCCTACGAAGTTCCGGTTCAGCAAGCCGCACATACCCAGACTGGACTACAGCTTCAGCGGGCTGAAGACATCGTTCCTCTACACGCTACGCGACGAGATTAAAAATGACCCCGATTTCATAGAGAAAAACAAGGCCGACCTTGCGGCATCGCTGCAAAAAACGATAATAGACATACTGCTCGACAAATTGGACAAGGCTGTAAAGGCACACCCCGAAATCAAGCAGATAGCCATCGGAGGAGGCGTTTCGGCAAATTCCGGAGTAAGGGCGGCGATAGCCGATTACTGTGAACGCCACAACTTGAAGGCGTTCATCCCAAAACGCGCGTTCACGACCGACAACGCCGCGATGGTGGCCATAGCCGGTTATTTCAAATATCTGGAAAAAGACTTCTGCCCGCTCGACATCGTGCCGTTTGCGAGAGTGGAAGTATAATAAACATAGGAGACAAGGAAATGGAAGTTTCTGTGATAGCCATCGGCGACGAACTTCTGATAGGTCAGGTCACCGACACAAACTCAGGGGCGATTGCCCGCGAACTCAATCCCGACGGATGGAGCATAAAATCAATCCGCACGATAGCCGACGACACCGACGAAATTCTAAAGGCTGTCGATACTGCAATGCGCGAGACCGACGTGGTGCTGACAACCGGAGGACTCGGCCCCACCAAGGACGACATAACGAAACCGGCACTCACTCGATATTTCGGTGGGGAGATGGTTTACGACAAGGATGTGGAACGCAATGTGCTCGAGGTGGTGCGCAAACGAGGGCTGAAAATCAACCCGCTGACCGCCGCCCAGGCATACGTGCCGTCATCATGCCGTGTGATACAGAACAAAGTCGGCACGGCTCCGATAATGTGGTTCGAGAAAGAAGGAAAGGTGCTCGTCTCTATGCCGGGAGTACCGTTCGAGATGGAAGAGATGCTCCACAGCGAAGTATTCCCCCAACTGAAACGGAGGTTTATGAAAGATGAAGCCGTGGAACACCGCACGTTCATCGTCGAGGGATACTCCGAATCGGTGCTTGCCGGGAAACTCGAAGAATTCGAGAGCCAAATTCCCGAAGGGATACATCTCGCCTACCTGCCCAAACCGGGCATCATACGCCTGCGGCTAACAGGAATAAACCGCGACAAAGAATGGCTTGAAAGCCAAATGGACGCACTCACCAATAATCTCGAAAGCATAATCGGCGACAATATAATAAGCGAAGAAGACAAAATGCCGGCTGAAATACTCGGCGACATACTACGCAAGCGCAAACTGACAGTAGCGACGGCCGAAAGCTGCACCGGCGGCAACATTGCCCACGAAATAACCACCGTTGCAGGTTGCTCCGACTACTACAAAGGCAGTGTCATATCCTACGCAAACTCCGTGAAGGAAAACCAATTGGGAGTGAGCCGCGACATCCTCGAAAGCGAGGGGGCAGTCAGCGAGCCGGTAGTAAGGCAAATGGCGGAAAGCGTGGCAGCATTGCTGCAAACCGACTGCGCCATAGCTACATCGGGCATAGCCGGCCCCGGCGGAGGCACAACGGAGAAACCGGTCGGTACAGTATGGATGGCCGCCACCGCAAACGGCAAGACCGTCACGCGCGTGCAGCATTTTGCAGGCAACCGCCAAAGAGTGATAAACCACGCTTCGATGATTGCCGAAATAATGCTTATCGACTTGCTGAGAGGCAAATACGCAACCAACAAATAGAAAAATACAGAAAAATTTGCATATTATTAAAAAATGCGCTTACTTTGCACTCTGTTTTGAGGAGTATAATTTACTGAATAATAAAAAACGAAAATAGCCATGTCAAGAGTTTGTCAAATTACAGGCAGAAAAGCAGCCGTAGGAAATAACGTCTCTCACTCAAAGAGAAGGACAAAACGCAAATTTGAAGCAAATTTGTTCAACAAAAAATTTTTCTGGGTTGAGCAACAGCTTTGGATCCGCCTTACTGTTTCAGCAGCAGGGCTTCGCACTATCAACAAAATGGGTCTTGACGCCGCTTTGAAGCAAGCAGCTAACAAAGGTTACTTAACAAGCATTAAAACAGTAGATTAAGATGGCAAAGAAAGCAAAAGGCAACAGAGTACAAGTTATTCTGGAATGCACCGAACACAAGAACAGCGGTATGCCGGGAACATCCCGATACATCACGACAAAGAATCGCAAAAACACTACTGAGCGTTTGGAATTGAAAAAATACAATCCGATTCTGAAAAGAATGACTATTCACAAAGAAATTAAATAATACAAGCTATGGCAAAGAAAACAGTCGCAACACTGCAAACCGGAGAAGGCCGCACATACAGCAAAGTCATCAAGGCTGTCAAATCGCCTAAGACTGGAGCTTATGTATTCAAAGAAGAAATGGTTCTCAACGACCTTGTAAAGGAAGCGTTGAAATAATTAGTTTCTGAATATATTTTTCCTATTTTATAACTGTGTGAGGGCATATCTTAAAGATATGTCCTCATTGTTGTATTCATACGCCTCAATCCATATTTTGATTTGGAACGGCAAAAAAGAATCGCTACCTTTGTATATAATATTAAAATCCATCGTATATGCAGCCTATTTTAGGAATCGTCATTCCGTGCTACAACGAACAGGAAGTGCTACACACAACCATAAAACAACTTTCGGAGGTAATCGATGGCCTGTCAGAAAAAGGACTCATTTCGCCCGAAAGCAAATTATACTGTGTAGATGACGGAAGCAAAGATGACACATGGACAATCATTGAATCCGCGACGCAATCAAACACCAAAGTTAACGGCATAAAACTTTCCGGGAACTGCGGACATCAGAACGCCCTGCTCGCCGGATTAACCGTAGCCGTCGATTACTGCGATGCAATGGTCACAATTGATGCCGACTTGCAGGACGACACTGCTGTAATCAAGACAATGGTAGAGAAATTCCACGAAGGCGCCGACATCGTCTATGGCGTCAGACAATCAAGAGATACCGATACCTATTTCAAAAAGAACTCAGCATTGATGTTCTACAGAATGATGAGCTCATTAGGAGCAAAAACCATTTATAACCATGCCGACTACCGGCTGATGAGCAAGCGCTCCGTAAAAAAGCTACTGTCATTCAGAGAACGGAATATGTTTATCCGCGGCATCGTACCGACAATAGGCTACAAAACGGATGTCGTATATTACGACCGCCACGCCAGAATGGCAGGAGAATCAAAATACCCGTTAAAAAAGATGGTCAGCTTTGCCATCGACGGAATAACCTCATTCTCGACGCGCCCTATCCGAATGATATTTTCCGTTGGGATATTGATGCTGTTAGCGACACTGTCGATTGCCTTGTATGTGCTCATCTCCTATTTCGGAGGGAAAGCTTGGCCAGGATGGACCTCGCTTATGCTTTCGTTGTGGTTTATCAGTTCACTGATTCTAATATCTCTTGGAATAATAGGCGAATACATAGGCAAAATATATATAGAAGTAAAAGACCGTCCACGTTTCTTCATAGAAAAAAGCATCGTTGACGGAAAAGAAGAAATAAACCTATAAGAACACAGATATGGACTATGGATTTGTACGCATAGCAGCAGCCATTCCTGAAGTAAGAATTGGTGATTGCGCTTTCAACACTGAAAATATAATCACTCAGATAAAAGAAGCCAGTAAAGCCGGTGTAAGCATTGTAGGTTTTCCAGAGCTATGCATCACAGGCTATTCTTGTGGAGATCTGTTTTTTCAATCAACTCTGATACGTGATGCTGAAAGGCAACTTTTCAAGCTGGTAGAATCTACTGCCGGTTCCGACATAATAGCGATAGTAGGAATGCCTGTTGATTGCAACGGCTCGTTAATAAATGCAGCCGTTGTCGTTCAATGCGGAAAAATATTGGGAATCGTGCCAAAAACTTTCCTGCCAAACTACAAGGAGTTTTATGAAAAACGCTGGTTTGCCTCTTCATTGCAAATCAAAGAGCAACAAATCAAATTGTGCGGACAACCGTGTCCGATGGGCGCCAACTTGATTTTCCGCACCGAAAAGGCGACGTTTGCAATAGAAATATGTGAGGATTTATGGGCAACAATACCGCCAAGCTCCATACTGGCATTAAATGGAGCGGAAATAATCTTCAACTTGTCGGCAGACAACGAGACAACAGGCAAGCACGAATATCTAACGAGCCTGATTGCAAACCAGTCGGCAAGATGCTTGTGCGGGTACGTGTTCTCATCCTGCGGATTCGGAGAGTCAACTACAGACGTCGTATTCGGTGGAAACGCAATAATCTACGAGTCAGGAAAAAGCATTGCTGCAAGCAAGCGCTTTTGCCTCGACAAGCAATTGATAATCAGCGACATTGACGTGGAAAAGTTGAGAAACGAACGCCGTGTCAACACAACTTTCCATGAAAGCAAAATGCTTTACACGCCGAATAACAGCACAATAATCGAGACAATGCCTCAAAAAGCATTGAAATATGACGATAAAGACTTATCTCTACTGAGGGAAATAAAGCCCTACCCTTTCATCCCTGAAGATTCGGAGCTTGACAAAAGATGCGAAGAAATAACTTCAATACAAATAGCCGGACTTGCGAAAAGGCTGGTCCATACCAATACTAAGCACATCGTAATAGGCATTTCCGGAGGACTGGACTCCACGCTTGCCTTATTGTCAAGCGCAATGACTTTCGACAAACTTGGACTGCCAAGAAAAAACATCATCGGAATAACAATGCCTGGCTTCGGGACAACGGGAAGGACACACAGTAACGCAGTAAAGCTGATGGAGTCATTAGGTGTGACAATACGAGAAATAAGCATCAAAGAAGCGTGCCTGCAACACTTCAAAGACATCAGTCAAGATCCTGAATGCCACAATGTAGTATATGAAAATTCACAAGCACGCGAGCGAACCCAAATATTAATGGACATTGCCAATCAGGTGTCGGGACTGGTTATCGGTACAGGCGACTTGTCGGAGCTGGCCTTAGGATGGGCAACCTACAATGGAGACCATATGTCGATGTACGGAATCAACGCAAGCATTCCGAAAACATTACTGAAGCATTTAGTAAAATGGATTGCGACAAGAAGTGATGACGCCCAGACAAAATCCACACTGCTCGACATAGTAGAAACGCCTATCAGCCCGGAACTTATTCCAGCCGACAACGAAGGGAATATCACTCAAAAAACAGAAGATCTCGTCGGACCTTATGACCTCCACGACTTCTTTTTATTCTATTTCTTGCGCTACGGATTTTCTCCTTCTAAAATATATTTCCTGGCACGCAACGCATTTAACGGGAAATTCGACGACAGCACAATCAAACATTGGTTGTCAACATTCTGCCGCAGATTTTTCAACCAGCAGTTCAAACGCTCGTGTCTGCCAGATGGTCCGAAAGTGGGATTGTCGCTTTCTCCGCGCGGCGACTGGCGTATGCCAAGCGATGCGACTGCAACAGCCTGGCTTGACGAGTGCAAACAACTTTAAAAAGCGTTTCATACGCCATAAAAAACAAAATTATGTTTTAAAACATAATTTTTCGGCAATTACTTGTTTGTAATTAAAAAATTTTAGTACCTTTGCCCCGAACAAAAACATAAATTAATTTTTAATCATGAATGTTGAAGTTATGGGCTCATGGGCAGGTTTGGTGTGGAATGCACTGAACGAAGTTGAGTCAATGAATTTTAAACAATTGAAAAAAGTAACCAAGCTTAAGGAAAAAGAACTCTACGCAGCTTTCGGCTGGCTTGGTCGTGAAGGCAAATTGAATTTTGCAGAAGTAGAAGGTGAATTGGTATTAT
>JADIMC010000014.1 GCA_017694955.1 Candidatus Limisoma faecipullorum | reverse complement strand
GTCATTATGCACATATATGTCAAGAAAATCCCTTGCAGTAAGTTCTTTCCCATACGATGTGACAAGCCAAATGTCAGCATTTTCCGCCCTGTCAAGCACCTGCGGAAAATCAAGTGCTAAAGAGCCGCTCGACTTGTCATCCGCCCATGGATAATCCGCAGCGGCATCAGCATACATAGCAGCCTTATAGCTTGCGCCTCCCGGCAAATACCACACACCACTCGTCATAGTCTCTGAAATCACTTTCGGACGCACAGAGACACTACCAGCCAAATCCTTCAGCGACAAATATTTTTTTTCTACTTCGGAGAATATCGAATCTGCCTGCATCTCTTTATCGAACAACAAACCGATAAAACGAATCCACTCTGCCCTGCCAAGAGGCGTATTCTCCATATAATCAGCCATCTTAAGCACCGGCACGCCAAGTTTATCCACTACGCCATACCCCCCGTTCTGATACGGAGAAAGCATAATCGCATCAGGGGAGACACCGACCACACGCTCCACCGTAGGCGACACAGAAGAACCACAATCGACAATAGTGCCGTCACCAAGTCCAGAGACAACTTCATCCGTCTTGAAATAGCGCGCATCACAAATCCCCTTCACACCAGATATGCATCCTAATTCCCTGATAACACGGGCATGGACATCTGAATATACAATCACACGTTCTAACGGGACTCTCACAATAATGCCCTCTGGCAATGTATCCGGAATGGCCTCTCCACGTTTTACCAGCAAATATGTATCAAGCGCGTATCCTGACTTCCAAGGATTCTTCACCTCAACTTTCACATAATCACGGTATTTTGTTATCAAAAGTCCTTTCGCATATTCCATAGCCATACCGGTATTCCCGTCCTGCCTCATTCCACAAGAGGCAAGCATCAACAAGCCTGCCGACAACAATATCAGTAATGGAGTTATCTTTATTTTCATATTATGAATGCAATGTGTACCAATGACAAAATTAGGCAAATTCTGCGAGAAACAGAACCAATATGGCTAATTACACATTACAATAGCAATTATAAGGGCCGCTTATCTGACATCATACTCAATACAATACTCATATTTTCCACCATCAATCAATTGCACGGCAAGCACAAGTCTTCCAGTGTTTTCTGGAGTAACACTCATTGAAATAATGCCTGTCGAAGCATCAACATTCCATTCACGATACCATGTCCCCTCATTTATCAGAGCCCAATTAAGTCCTTTATGAGGCGTTATTTTAAAAACATAGCTATGCCCCTTCCTTAACACACCATTAAATGGCATCTCGACAATGGAAAATTCACCTGCAGAACTATAGAATTTTGGCAACTTGTCCACCGAGCCATTTCTTACTTCTGCCAATAATTTTCTTCCGTCTATGCCATACCACCGCAAAACTGACGCATTAAACCCCGGCAAATCCGTCAATTCAGGCATCAGCATCGGATTCACCTTTTCAAGCCGTGCCAAATCTTTTGCATCAGGCTGCGCCACCTCATACTCCACGACATTAAAATAGCTCTTGCCTCCGCCACCGATACCGAGAACCACCTCACCAGCCTTTACCGGCATATAGTCCATATAATACGTGCTGCCTTGCAACTGCCATCCGTCATCTGCCTGTTTAGGAAGCACCGCCACCTCACATTGCTGCAGTTTCCGCACCGCAAAACGATAGTTCATACCGACTCGTAGAGTGCGCTGCAACGGCATCTCAACTATGCGCAATTTTCCCACACCGCTCTTATATATAACCGGCAAATCCGCATCGCCCGATATGCACATATCATAAATCGTTTTCCCGTCAAACCCATATTCTCCCCACATCGGCTTAATCAACGGCAAAGCATCGAATTGATCCCGACTTATCGGCTGCGGCAACAACTGATATGCAGAATCGTCAGGGAAATGGGTGAAAATCATCCAATACGGGTCAACATGAAACCACGAATCATCATTATCACTGCGTATGAATACGGAACCATTTACCGAGCCTGCACCCCACGTAGGATCAATCATAACACCGACATTATCACCCTCGACGATGGCAAAGACCCAGGCATGCCCCTCCGCTCCGGAATTCATAGTCTTAGCATCTCCCGTTATAATACGGACATCAAGACCAACTGGCTCTGCAAGCCGGTAGAACAGTTCACAATAAGCCTGACAAACACCTTTGCGCTGCTCCCAGCATTCATCAGCCGTATAAATACTATAAGACGTGTCATAACTTATATTATCACACAACCAGCGATAAATGGCTTTCGCCTGTTCGTATTTACTTCCACAATTTGCCGTAATCTGCTGCGAAACTTGCGAATAATCATATTTTGTAGGCGATATATACTGATTATTTCCCTGCGCCCACGACTGTGCACATAAACACAGCACAATGACAAACATCTTTATTCTCATAATGCTTCCCGGTTTGTAAGTATCGCAAATTTAAGGAAAATATTCATCATTTGGAATCTCACCACATATAAAAAACAAAGATGTGCCAGAATTTGACACATCTTATTATTCGTCATCCTTATTTCATTTTAAGCAAGCAGCAATATCAATAATTGCGCCGTTATAACTCGCATAAACATCGACAACGGATATACCGTAGAATAGGCAACCGCCGGAGCGTCATTATTAGCAACTTTGTTGGAGTATGCCAATGCTGGTGGATCAGTATAGCTACCCGACATTATACCGATAATCGATAGATAGTTGAACTTGAACTTCAGACGCGCTATGACCGCCATAATCATCAATGGGACAAAAGTTATCACAAATCCCCATATCACCCAGCGCAATCCTTGGGCATTAAAGACTGTCTCGGCAAAACCACCTCCGGCAGAGATGCCCACAGAAGCAAGGAACAGACAGATACCTATCTCTCGCAACATCAGGCTCGCACTCGTCGATGTATATGTCACCAATTTCATCTTGTATCCGAAACGGCTTATCAGAATAGCAACAATAAGCGGGCCACCGGCAAGTCCGAGTTGCATAGAAGCCGACATTCCAGGGATTGCAATAGGTATCAAACCAACAATTATACCCAAGAATATGCCAATGAACATCGTGAACATATTAGGTTCGTGCAAACGTTTCATCGAGTTACCCAAACGGTCGGCAAGACGCTCTATATGGCTGGGGTTACCAACCACAGTTATACGGTCTCCCACTTGCAATGTAAGGTTTGAACTTGCAATAAGGTCGATACCGGCACGATTGACACGAGTAGCATTCAACCGATATCCGTTATGCAAGCGGAGCGAACCGAGTGTGCGTCCATTATAATGGCTGTTTGTCACCAGAATCCTGCGCGACACCACTTCACCCTGCGCCAACGTGCCCCATTCATACTGTACCGTACTACCTAAAACGGAATGGAAAATATCCTCATCCTGCGCGGAGCATACTATCAACAACAAATCTCCGCAATTAAGCACGGTCTGCGATGTCGGTACAATTATTTCGCCTGTCGTTTTTTTCAAACGGGAAATAACGAAATGATGCTCTACTATCGCATTGAGCTCGCGAACTGTCTTACCATTCATCAGGGTGTTCTCAACTTTGAAAGTCACCACATAAGGCTTCAACTGATTGTTTTCTTTCTCAAGCTCTATTTCTTTTGCCTCATTCTCAACTTTTATCTTGCAGAACACTTTCAAGAGAATCATCGACAGAATGATACCAATCACTCCAAGCGGATAAGCAGCTGCATATCCCATCGACAAGTCATCAGCACCGTCAAGACCCAGAGAGCCTAAAGCCTGCTGCGCGGCACCAAGTCCAGGGGTGTTGGTAACAGCACCTGAAAGGATACCCACAACCTGCGGCACTGTAAGATCCGCATCAATATAATATATAGCAACAGCCACTATGACATTAAGCAATATGGTCAGTACCGCAATCAAATTCATCTGCATACCTCCCTTCTTGAACGAAGAGAAAAAACCAGGACCTACCTGCATACCTATAGAGAACACGAACAGAATCAGACCGAAATCGCGGAGAAAATGCAACAGCATTTCATTACCTATATTAAAATGCAGATGTCCTGCCAATATACCAACGAACAAAACGAATGTCACGCCCAATGACACACCGAAAAACTTGATTTTCCCCAACAGTACACCAAGCGCAATCACCAAGGCATAGACAACCACATCGTGGGCTATCGTAGAGTTATCAGAAAATAATGTTATTAACCAATCCATATTGTCTATTTTTTGCGGTCTCTAATTTTTTGCAAAAGTACAATTTTTTCCAATACCCACAGCATCCATCGCAGTTATATTTTCAAATTAAACAATAAGAGGATTGCAAAATGCAACCCTCTTATCATATCACGACGCTTTCTTTTTCAATCAAAAATATGGCGCAAACGCGAGAATATACGAGTCTTCGCATCCTCTGTCGGCTTGACATTATTAGAATCACGCAACTTCTCCACGGCTGCACGCTCTTCTGCAGTAAGATGCTCCGGAGTATAAATCATTACATTTACCAACTCATCGCCAACCGTACCGCCACGCTCCAACGACGGGATACCTTTCCCACGCAGACGCAATATCTTGCCGGACTGAGTACCAGGCTCTATTGTTATGCGTGCCCTGCCGTCAACGGTGGGAACCTCCACTTTTCCACCCAGCACAGCTGTCGGGAAATCAAGCATCAGGTTGTAAGTGATGTCGTTACCATCACGTATAAGTTCCGGATCCCGTTCCTCAGTGACATAAATCAGCAGGTCTCCGCTTACACCACCTCGGCGGGCGGCATTACCTTTTCCACTCATTTTAAGAGTCATTCCGTCGCTCACACCTGCCGGTATGTTTATCTCAACTATTTCTTCCTTGCGCTCCACACCTTCTCCATGGCAATGCCCACAAGGGTCTGTTATGATTTTGCCTTCTCCATGACAATCCGGACAAACTGACTGCGTCTGCATTTGTCCAAGGAATGTCTGCTGCACACGGGTAACCATACCCGTCCCGTGACAAGTGGCACACGTCTTATAGGAATTTCCGTTTTTTGCTCCAGTACCGCGGCATTCGCTGCAAGCCACAAGATGATTTATCTTGAACTTTTTCGTTACACCATGTACAACATCCTTCAGCGAGACCTTGACATTTATCCGCAAGTCGCTTCCACGCGATGCAGCACGACGCGCACGGCTTCCTCCGCCAAATCCGCTGAAACCGCCAAATCCGCCCATATTCTCAAAAATATCGCCGAAATTGGCAAATATGTCTTCCATAGACATACCGCCACCACTGTAACCTCCCCCAAAGCCTTGAGGTCCCATATTATGACCGAACTGGTCATAACGGGCACGTTTATCCGGATTACTAAGCACATCATATGCCTCGGCTGCCTCCTTGAATTTCTCCTCAGCAGACTTATCGCCCGGATTGCGGTCAGGATGATACTTAATGGCAAGCTTACGGTAAGCTTTCTTTATCTCATCGGCACTTGCAGTCTTGGCAACTCCAAGCACCTCATAATAATCTCTTTTAGTATCACTCATACTTTAAACTCCCTTCTATGAATTTATTGTCCGACAACCACCTTACTATGGCGCAGCACCTTATCATTAATCATATAACCTTTCTGCACGGTATCGATGACTTTGCCTTTTTGACTGTCGTCAGCCGCCGGAAACGTAGTAACCGCCTCATGGTATTCCGTGTTGAAATCGGCATTGTTGGAATCTATGGCTTTGACACCATTACTTTCAAGATACTTCACAAACTTGTTGTATATCAAATCAACACCCTCTTTTACACTTTCCAAGTCGCTGCTGTCGTGCATCGCCTGCAAAGCACGCTCAAAATCATCAACGACAGGAAGTATCTCCAACATCGCCTTTTCTGCGGCATTTTTAACCAAATCGGCTTTCTCCTTCAACGTGCGTTTACGGAAATTGTCGAACTCGGCAAGCAAGAACAAGTATTCTTTTTTCTGCTTGTCAAGTTCAGTCTTAGCTTCCTCCAAATCTTTTGCAAGCTTCTCCTCCTCACTCAACTCCGGCTCCTGAGAACCTTCCTCCGCAGCAGTAGCGTCTTGCACCGTTTCTTGTTCCTTTGGATCTTTCTCTTCCAAATTCTTTTCCTGATTGTCTATTTCCTTTTCTGACATCGTATATCGTTTTTGTTTTATTCATTAACCTATCAAGGAAGCATCTGCAAAAAGTCTGCCAAACTGACAGACTACAACAGAAGCATTGTTTTCCAAGCGCCAACAACCTACAACAACAGCTTAAATATCTTTTTTTCTTGACACCTGGAAACAAACGATTCTGCCATATTGTCACTACTGAAAAGTCCATAAATGGCAGAACCCGAGCCGGACATCGATGCATAAACTGCTCCTGAATCATACATAGACTCCTTAATCTCTTTCAATTGTGGATATAAACTAAAAACGTGCCTTTCAAAATCATTCTCAAGCAAATGCCGCCACTCTTCAACAGGATGCAGCACTATTTCTGCCACATTCATTTTAGGCACACCGGGCACGACGCCACGATAAGCCTCCGCTGTTGAAACGTACACGTCAGGCTTCACTACGACAGCCGTCATCCCTGACAAATCAACATCCACATCACCGAACTCATCACCAATGCCACGGGCAACAACAGGATGATTATAAATAAAGAACGGACAATCCGCCCCTATTTTCACAGCACGGCGTGCCAACCCGGCATCATCAAGCCCGATGGAAAACAACTCATTCAGTATTTTCAGAACAGCGGATGCATCACTCGATCCACCGCCAAGCCCGGCACCGTCAGGAATATGCTTGTAAAGGCAAATCTCTACCGGCGGCAAACTGAATTCCGATTCAAGCAACCGATATGCCTTCATTACCAGATTCTTCTCCGGGGGACAATCGACAGGATTTCCATATGTCCTCAGCACCGTAGTCTCCGCCTTCACCACTTCCACCACATCCTGCAAAGGAATCGGATAAAAAACTGTAGAAATGTCGTGATAACCATCATCACGTCTTCGTTCCACATATAATCCAAGATTTATTTTTGCATTAGGGAAACGTATCATATCTTATCATTTACATTCATTCCAAAATTCGACATATCGCTCTGCCACCTTACGGTAATCGTGATACTTTTCTATATAGCTTCGGCTGTCGCGCGACATCTTCACAATCATTTCAGGGTGAAGCACAAGCTGCTCCAATTTATGATACACGTCACCCTCATCAGGCAACACATTAACTATCGGTCTCATTTCCTTCTCGCCAAGTATGTCATAGTTTTCTTCTTCACCGCCACCTACAAGAACCAGACCTTTCGCCATGGCAAGCAATCCGTTCATTGCCGGAGTATAAGAATAAAGCTGGTCAAGAAGGACATTGCTACTGTCCATCATCGTACAATACAACGGATACGGCACAGATTCCGCTTTCACAATCTCACATTTGTCCGGATACTTTTCATAGACTCGCTCAAGCGCACGCAACATCACATCCGTCCCCTTATATACCCCTCTCTCTTTCTGCACACCGATAAAGAATCTTACCTTATCACCGACAGGCGGCGCTATAAACTTTATTTTGTCAACATTTATAGGGAACGGTATGAAAACCGTTTTTTCAGAGAAACTCAGACGGTAGCACTCATAGTATTCATATAATCCGGCAATTATGCCGTCACAATCAGATGCTATAGCCTGATTAAGCTCTCCTTTTTCCGTGCCAATCCAATCAACGACCTCACGCATTGCTATCGCATCGTCACGCAACCTGTCCCCGAAATTGAAATCCGAATAACGGAACGTATTCGTTGTACGGCATACATTGACCCAATAATAATCCATACCGAACGCACCAAGGAACAACTTGCCATTATTTCGACGCAAATACCTATAGACAGGCCAAATCCTTTCAGCTTTCAACTCTAAAAACATAGGATTTATCAGTTGCACGACATCATAACCACGCATACGAGACAATGCCGCAATCACTTTGGCAAAATACGACAGCGTACCCATTTTTGAGGCTGTGTTCCGCACTAACGATATGTCGCGTTGATAATTTTTCCAAAAATCTCCATTGGATACCACACATACTTCATGTCCCAACGCCCGAAGCCCTTCCGACAAAGTCCAATGCACATTGCTGTATTCTCCTAACAATAATACCCTCATAACAGTCTCAGAATTTTATTGACACAATAGAGAAATCTCACCATCCACATTCTGCAAGTCAACCCGCAAAACAAAGCATATTTCCAATTATACCATCTGACAGACAAAGGATAAACCCCGGATTCTTTAACACGTATGAGCCAACGGTCAAGAAAGCATTTATCAGGCGACAACCTTATCAATTCATAGACAAACGACTCCCCAAGCTGGTCGATACGGCGCGACAGTGCAGCAAGTTTTCCCCCATACAATGTCTTACGATAATCTTTTAGATAGTCATAAACCTTCAACAAGTCGGAAAAACGCCTGTCAAGATGGCCTTCATCCCTATTACTGATTATGGAATCATCCCTCTGATAATATGCATATGGAGCAAGCTTTGTAACAATAGTCTTTCCACAATCCAACAATAACCGCGGCGTAAATTCCTCATCCTCATGGAGGATTCCCGGGACAAAGCGCTTATCAGCCACAACATCCCTTTTTACAAGATACGACCATGCCGCCGCAAACAAACTTTTTTGCAACATATATTCCGCGCCGCTTTCATATACGGCACACCTGCCATCATCATAAGAAAACGCATCCGGTTCTAAAGAATACACTTCCTTCATATCGAATTTCAATAAATCAGGAGAATATTTCTCAAGCAGCTCCAAGCATCTGCGATATTGCCCTGCAAACAAATAATCATCAGAATCAACAAATTGCACGTATTCCTTTGACGCCAATCCTATACCGGCATTACGTGCGCCACTAAGACCTGTATTTTCCTGATAATGATAGCTTATGCGATTGTCGCCTATTTCTTTCACCCAACTTTCCACCTGCGACTGCGGTGTGCCGTCGTCAATGAGCTGAATTTCAAAATCAAGATTATCGCCAAGCGCAAGTATGCTTCGCAGACACCTCATCAGCAACTGCTTTTCCGTACAATAGCAAGGCACTATGAAACTCACCGACAATCCGCTCATATCCTGATTTTCAAATAAGAAGCCAAAACTCTGCAATAATTCTTTCCAAACATATTGCATAAGACAGCCTTCACTTTCAACGCCAACGGAAACGGTCCTGACAATATAGGCTTAAGCTTCACACGATAGTAAGGAAGCAACATCTCCCCTCCCTTGCAAAGCAAATCGGCTTGCCAGTTACAAACGGTAAGATAGAACTCATCGGAAGACAGCGTCGAGAAACAAGAGCTTTTCCTTAAGCGCTCCCATAATTCCAATTCGGCAGAGACAAAATCAAAAAGCACCTTTTCACTTCCCGTGTTGGAAATAGAACCTACACGGTCACAATAATAGTATATCCCTTTACCGGAACATTCCATCAATGCAGCCTTCTCCACCACCTTAGGAATTGTAAAGATATCCTCATAATATCGTCGTTCTGGAAAGCGTATGCCTTCCCACAGATTGCGTTTGAAAATCTTATTGCACGAATAGCATCTATAATACCCTTTACGTGACACCCAACAGTCAAAAGCTGTAGCGCCACAACTCGTATCGGATTTTGGCACATATTTTTCCGCACGCCTTCCTCCATAATATACATACATCGGATATTCCAAAATATCTATTTCAGGATTCGCCTCTATGACAGCCATATTTTCCACAAAAGTGCCGGGAGCGACGTAATCATCGGAATCCACGAACGTGACATAATCCCCGATAGCAGCCTCAAGCCCGGTGTTACGCGCCGCACTCAGCCCTCCGTTCTCATTGCGACGCAGATACTTAACCCGAGCGTCGCTTTCCGCAAAATGCCGGCATATCGCGCCGCTACCATCGGGAGAGCAATCGTCAACGAGTATCACCTCCATCTCTACCCCCGCCTCGCCAAGCACACTTTCCACGCATTTGCGCAGATAGGCTTCAACTTTATAAACAGGGATAATAACACTCAGCTTCATTATATCGCTTATCCTATATAGAATTATCAACAATCACAGAGCAAAGATAAGGATTAACTGTTGATAAAACTTTAAGAGATGGTAATTTTATTCTCGTTTATTCTTCATATTTTTGCAATCACAAAAATAAACGATATGGAAACAGTCAACAAATATACTCCTCGGCGCAGACAGCCCGAACACAAACCGAAAATATCGGAAAGCGGCAAGCTGCAACCACAAAGCGTAGAGCTCGAAGATGCCGTTCTGGGAGCGCTGATGCTTGAAAAGGATGCTTATTCGATGATATGCGACATACTGAAACCTGAATCGTTTTACGAACCGGCAAACCAAAAAATTTATCAGGCAATCTGTGAGCTCGGTATGAACCAACAGCCAATCGACATGCTGACGGTCACACAGCAGCTGCGTGCGGACGGCACACTCGACGAGGTAGGCGGACCTTTACATGTGTCCGAGCTAACAGCCAATGTCGCATCTGCAGCTCATATCGTATTCCATGCACGCATAGTCGCTCAAAAATATCTGGCCCGGCAACTTATCACTTTCTGTTCCGAAATAGAAGAGAAAGCTTTCGATGAAAGCTACGATATTGACGACCTGCCTCAAGAGGCAGAAGGCAGTCTTTTTCAGATTTCACAAGGCAATCTGAAAAAAGACTTTACACAAATCAATCCAGTAATCAATACTGCCATCGAGCAAATCGAAGCGGCAGCAAAGCGTGAGAACGGACTAAGCGGACTTGAAACAGGATTCCATAAATTAGACAAGCTGACTTCCGGATGGCAAAACTCCGACCTGATAATCATCGCAGCCCGTCCTGCTATGGGAAAGACCGCCTTTGTGCTTTCTATGGCAAAGAATATGGCTGTTGAGTACAATATTCCAGTCGCAATCTTCTCTCTCGAGATGTCGAACCTGCAATTAGTCAACCGTCTGATTTCCAACGTATGCGAGATAGAAGGCAGCAAGATAAAAAGCGGACGCCTCACACAATTGGAATGGGACCAGCTTAATTCAAGAGTGAGGAAGCTATATAGTGCGCCTATGTATGTTGATGACACGCCAAGCCTTTCCATTTTCGAATTGCGGACAAAGGCACGACGATTAGTACGCGAACACAATATAAAAATCATCATAATCGACTACTTGCAACTGATGAACGCCAGCGGTATGAAATTCGGAAGCCGCGAGCAGGAAGTAAGTATGATTTCGCGTTCCCTCAAGCAACTCGCAAAAGAGCTCAACATACCGATCGTGGCACTGTCACAGCTAAGCCGTAAAGTAGAAGACCGCACAGACAAGAACAACCGTCCTCAACTTTCCGACCTACGCGAATCCGGTGCAATCGAGCAAGATGCCGACATCGTATGTTTCATCCACCGCCCGGAATACTATACCCACTCATCGGAAGACGCTTCCGGACGTTCAATCAAAGGCAAGGCTGAATTTATCGTAGCCAAGCACCGTAGCGGTGCTGTCGATGACGTTGATCTCCGTTTCGTGGCAAAATACGCACGCTTCCAGAATTGGGAAGACGACTACGGCTACCAGCAGGAAACAGTTGAGTCAAGAATCAGTATGCAGGACTCTCCCGGTGCAATTCCAGCTCCCGATCCGGCAAGCGACCCACTTGGCAGTGACGGCACATTCGACCTCAGCCGCCTCTCCAACGACACTAAAGCCCCTTTCTAAACGAATCAGCTTAAAAATCAAGACAGGTACGAGACATAAAAAAATCCGCCGCACCTTCTCTTATTTGGCACGGCGGATTTATCAGTATATTGTAATCTTATTTTACAAGTTCTTTCGCTATGGCATCTGCTATGCTTTGCATCTCTTCTGCAGGAAACGTCAGCTTCGGCTTGCTGAACGACATATCCTTTTCTTCGTTGATAGGAATCAAATGGATATGAGCATGAGGCACTTCCAGACCAATAACGGCCACTCCTATGCGCTTGCAGGCGATGGCACGCTCCATCGCTTTCGCCACCTTACGAGCAAACACTGTCAACGAAGCATAGTCTTCATCCGACAAATTGAAGATATAGTCGTTCTCTGTCTTAGGAACGACAAGCACATGTCCCTTGTTGACAGGATTGATGTCAAGAAACGCGAAGTTTTTTTCGTCTTCTCCTACTTTATAGCACGGTATCTCACCGGCAATTATTCTGCTGAATATAGTTGCCATAAGTCTTACAAAATTTCTATTTTGACTATTTCGAATGTCATAAGTCCTTGCGGAACCTTGATTTCCACTACATCGCCCACTTTCTTGCCAAGCAAACCCTTTGCTATCGGCGTACTCGAAGCAATTTTCTTCTCTTTCAGATTAGCTTCCGAATCAGCCACGATTGTATAAGTCATAGTCGCACCATTCTTTGTATTTTTAATAGTAACGGTGTTCATAATCTGTACCTCCTCGGTATTGAGCTTCGCCTCATCAATGATTCGCGCGCTCGCAAGCATATCCTTAAGCTGCGAGATTTTCATCTCCAGCATACCTTGAGCCTCTTTTGCAGCATCATACTCGGAGTTCTCCGACAAATCTCCTTTGTCGCGCGCTTCGGCGATTGCTGCGGATATTTTCGGTCGCTCCACTGATTCCAGATAAGCGATTTCTTTCATCTTCTTATCATACCCTTCTTTGGTCATGTAAGTGATTGCCATGGTTGAATTTATCTTTAAAAATTAGTAAAATAAAAAGAATCTCCATCACTTGGTGATTGAGACCCCTGTTCGTTAATTCATTATGTTACGCAACAAAGGTAAGGATTATTTCTTGACTTGCAAATTATTTCACATTCTTTAATTCATTATCAATCGGGAACAGCAGCTCAAATCATTTTCTGTCAATACCAATGCTATCTCTCAACCAACCATTCCATCATCTATTCCGCAATTCAGCATACTCACAAAATTCGAAACAGGGATATCGTATTGTAATATCATATGGATTTTACTAACTTTGTAATCCTAAAAAAAGAGACGCAATGGTAAACTTTGAATTCCAAAATCCTGCCAAGATAATATTCGGCAAAGGAGTGATCGAAAAAGTTGGAAGCGAAATAAAGAAATACGGAGTGACGAAAGTCCTTCTGGTAGCCGGCGGAGGCTCCATAAAGCGCAACGGAGTGTATGACGCCGTACGGAAATCGCTGGACAATGCCGGCATCGTCACATCAGAGCTTTGGGGAGTACAACCAAACCCGCTGCTGTCGAAAGTGATTGAAGGAGCTGAGATATGCAAGAAAGAAAATATCGGATTCGTGCTTGCCGTTGGCGGAGGAAGCGTAATCGACACGGCAAAAGGCATCGGCGTGGCAGCAACCAACGATGGCGATGTGTGGGACTTCTATATGGGCATACGCAGCAAAATCGAGCACTGTCTGCCAATCGGAGTAGTGCTGACAATCCCGGCTGCAGGCAGCGAGACAAGCTATGCATCAATCATCACCAACAGCGACGGCAACTACAAGCGCGGCATACACGACAATATCGTGATACCCAAATTCGCAATAATAGACCCCGAAACATCCTACTCTTTGTCGCAATACCAGATGGCGTGTGGCTCATCCGACATACTGGCACATCTGATGGAACGGTATTTCACCACAGTGGAACACACTGAACTTACCGACCGGATGATTGAGGGTGCCTGCATCACGATAATCAACAATGCGCTAAAGGCAATAAAGAATCCTACAGACTACGACACAAGAGCCGAGATAATGCTAACATCGACATTCGCCCACAATAATATGCTCGACTGCGGCCGCATAGGCGACTGGGGAAGCCATAACATCGAGCACGAATTAAGCGGTTCTTACGATATAGCCCATGGAGCAGGACTGTCGATAATATTCCCGGCTTGGATGAAATACGTATGGAAAACGAATCCTGCAAAATTCGTGCAGTTCGGACAACGCGTATGGGGCATAAACTCTTACCATAACGATGCTGAATACACTGTAATGCAGATGATTCACCGTTTGGAAGACTGGTACAAGCAATTAGGACTGCCCACGCGGCTCAGTGAAACAGGCATCGACAGCTCTCAATTCGAAGCTATGGCTGAACGTGCATTGGTAAACCGTGAAAACGGACTCGGCAACTTCGTGAAGCTGAAGAAACAGGACATAATTGAGATATTTAAACTTGCACTATAGCAAATGATTGATAGGGAGACAGTTGACAAGATTCTCGATGCGGTCGATATCGTTGATGTCGTTTCCGATTTCGTGCATCTGCGCCGACGTGGTGCAAACTACATCGGACTGTGCCCTTTCCATAACGAAAAGACACCATCGTTCAGCGTTTCGCGTTCGAAAGGCATCTGCAAATGCTTCAGTTGCGGCAAAGGCGGCAGCGCCGTAAACTTCATTATGGAGCACGAACAAATGTCGTACTACGAAGCGTTGAAATATCTTGCCAAGAAATACCATATCGAAGTAAAAGAACGCGAGCTGACCGACAAGGAAAAGCAAGAGCAATCGGAGCGCGAGAATATGCTCGTAATCAACGAATTCGCAATGAAGCAATTCGAGGAAAACATATACGGCACCGACGAGGGACGCAATATCGGGTTGAGCTATTTCTACGAGCGCGGATTCAACGACAGCATAATAAAGAAATTCCACTTAGGATACTCACTGGACAACAGTACCGCCCTCTATGACACCATTAAAAAACACGGCTTCAATCCGAAATATGCGATAGAAACGGGACTTTGCATACACAACGAACGTGGCTATTACGACCGGTTCAAAGGGCGCGTAATGTTCCCTGTGCTCAACATTGCCGGGAAAGTGATAGCCTTTGGCGGCAGAACACTGAAAAAGGATGACCGCGCAAAATACGTGAATTCACCGGAATCAACAATTTACAAAAAAAGCAACGAGCTATACGGACTGTTTCAAGCAAAACGCGGCATAGTAAACAAAGACAAATGCTTCCTTGTGGAAGGATATACAGACGTGCTGTCGATGCATCAGGCAGGAATCGAAAACGTAGTTGCATCATCCGGCACATCATTGACCGAGGGTCAGATCCGAATGATACACCGCTTCACAGACAATATTACGGTGCTTTACGATGGCGACGCTGCAGGCATAAAAGCGTCGCTACGCGGCATAGATATGCTGCTTGCGGAAGGACTGAACGTGAAAGTGCTGCTGCTGCCCGACGGCGATGACCCTGACAGTTTTGCAAAAAAACACAGCGCTACAGAATTTCAAGATTACATCACCGCTCACGAGACGGATTTCATACGATTCAAGACCACAATCCTGCTGGAAGGGCTTGAAGACGACCCTTTAAAACGAGCAGCAGCAATAAGCGACATCGTGAAGTCGATTTCCGTCATACCGTCAAACATCACACGTGCCGTCTATACCAAAGAATGCAGCGATAAATTCGGCATAGAGGAAAAAGTGCTTGTCAACGAAGTGGCAAAAGCCATCCGTAAAGCTAAAGAAGCAAAAGAACAACGCAAATCTGGGCAGCAAGAATCTGTAGAAGACGACACAACAGAGCCTGCCTCAGAAAGCGTGGCAACAGCATCGCCAAAGAAGAGACAAGACCCAGCTGAAAAACTACTCAAACCATACGAGCGTGAAGTGGCACGCTATATCGCAAAATACGGAATGTGCGACTTCTGCGATGCATATGACATTACCGGTGAAAACCGGAAAATGTCGGTCATTGAATATATCAGCACAGAGCTCGGTAACGACAATATGTCGTTCAGCATACCGGCATATCAGGCTATTTATGAAAAAGCGGTTTCCTTGCTTCCCGATTTCTACGGTGAAAGGCCTAAAAAAGAGGAAGAAATTGCAACTTTACGACAAAAACTGGAAGCCGAAGGCATAGAGCACATCCGCAACACCATTGACAACATCGATGGCATACAGCGAGAGGAAAAAGCATTACAGGAACGTATCGACAACCAGATAATGCAAGAAAAAACACTGTTCCAGTCATCATTCTTGGAGAAAAAGCTGTGCTCTGATGAAAGCGACATAGTGCGCAACGCCGCAATAGAGCTCGTCAGTGACAAATATCAGCTCAGCAAAGTGCATACAAAATTCAGTAATGTGGAGACCGAAGCCGACCGCCTCAACGAGCTGATTCCAGTTGCCATATTGAGCTGGAAAGATGCCATCCTGACTTTCAATATCCGCAAGATTCAGGAGCAAATAAAAGAGGCCGCCAAAGCCGGCGACCTCACCCGTATGCAGGATTTACTTGCCTCTCAAAACAACCTGAAATCCCTGCAACAGCAATTCGCAAAACTGCTCGGCGACCGCGTGATCATCCCGTAATATCCGGAATCTCCCCCCCCATTTTCTGAAATCATATCATATTTCAGTGCACTCCAACGCCATTCTTTCTGCAGTATGCCTATTCATTCAGAGCACATCAAGCCACGAACGGATGGATGCCGAGGAAGAGCCGTTGAGGAGCTTACCTTCATTGATTTTAAGCTCGGGATAAGACCTCTTCAACACCTCAACGCTGTTGGATATTCCGCTGCCGCCGGAAGTGGCGAACGGCATGATGGCCTTGCCACTCAAATCGTTACTTTCGATAAAAGTGTTGATAATTCGCGGAGCCTGATCCCACCAGATAGGATAACCGATGAAAACCACATCGTATGCGGAAATGTCAACCGGACTCCCGCCAATAGCAGGACGCGATTCCGGATTGTTCATCTCCACTGAGCTGCGCGAACGGTCATCATTCCAATTCAAGTCAGCACTCGTGTATTCCTTTTCAGGAACTATTTTATAAAGCCGACCGCCTGTGGCGTCAGCTATTTTTTCAGCGACACTTTCCGTAGTGCCTGTCGCCGAGAAATAAGCCACCAATATTTTCGCGCCGTCCATACTCTTACTTTCCGTTTTCCGGGCGCATGCCGTAAGGGAAATTCCCACAGCCACCATAATTACCAATAAAATTCTATTCATAATCATTTATTTTATTTTCAAGCCCGGTATCAACGGGGCTACATCAATCAATTCCAAATCTTTCACCATCGCCAACGTGCCTTGTTTATACTTTTGGAAGTGCGGCGTTTTCAAATGGCTTTCATAGGCTGCACGGTCGGCATAGATTTCGAGGATGGTCACTTTATGCGGAGCATCTTTCTCGGCAGTGGCATAGAGTGTCAATACGCCCGGCTCCAATCGCATCGAGGATTCGATTTCCTCCTTCAAAAAGGCATTGTAGGCATCCAATTGAGCCGTATCAACGATAATCTTCGATATGCGCACCAAATTGTTTCCGGCAGTATCAGGCTTGGCATATTCCTGCTTGATGATGCGCAACGCCTTAATAGCGGCAGGGAAGCCGATGTAGGGCAGGCATTGAATGACAGCGGCGGTCAATGTTTCTGGCGAGTTGCCCGCGTTGATGTTGCCGTGATAGTGCGATTGAAGCTGGCTTTCGGCTTCCAAAGTAGTCAATACGCAGTAGCCCAGCAACTCTCGTGTATTCAAATCGAGCGCACCACGGCTATATATCTCGCCGAAGAAATAGTTCGTGAGGAATTGCTCCACGTCATCGCCCATATCGCCGGGCAAACCTTCCATCACTGATGCGATGCCGCCGGGATATTGCTTGTCCTGAATGGCTTTGCCCGTCTCATGGCGTGTTTCTTCCGTCACCTTGCTTTGCTTTTCCAACGGCAGGCTGATGCCCCGCTCCTTGAACACCTCATTCACCGTGCTCACGGCATTCAGCATCTTAGGGAAACCTATGAACGGGGCAGTGAGATACATCACCTCGCGCAGTTCTTCGGGAGTGACACCCACATTGAGTGCCGCTCCGGCATGAGCTTTCAGTTGCGGGAGCGTCTGCATCGTGGCGAGGGTGATGCAGGTAATCATCTCTCGCTGCTTGATAGTAAGGTTACCCATCTGGAATACCTCGCCGAAGATGAACTTCTGAAGGATGTCCATCATTTCCGGGTCTGTGCCTTGCCCGGTCAGCGCTTCACCGCCGAACAGGGTGCGGTAATTCTGTTTGCATACTTCGATTCTATCCATATTGTCTGTTGTTTGTGCCGTCGCGGACAGGCTTCCTGCCAGCACGAGGGCGATTATACCTATTACTTTTTTCATTGTTATCTTGTTTTTATGTTCGTAATCCTATCTTCTCTACCCTGTTCGGACAATCCTTTCAGTATCTCCACTTCGTTAGCCTCCAAAGGTATGGATACCTCCCCGTAAAGGAAATAGCGCAAAAGCTGTTGCGGCGTGACGTGGTGGCGGTCTGCGATGAAGCACACCGCCTCGTCCACACACAATTCTTCCGGCAATTCCGCTCTATGTATCATTGTTTCTCTTTTTATTATCTGATACAAAATTACAACAGGGAGAGAATGCTCCTTGTAACTATATGTGGGTAATACTTACCATTTTTACCGAAATCATAAGCAGTGTAAACCATTGTCTATGAAATGCTTTATCTTTGCGATATAATTTAACAAGAAGAACGATGAGCAAGATACTGAAAGTAAGGAATGTCAATGACTATGCACACTACGTCGGATGCAAAGACCAGCATCCATTGGTCAGCGTCATCGACTATTCCGAGGTGTCGCCAATGCGCCACAGCCTGAACGATTACAGCGTATACGGTATCTTCTTCCACGACGAGGCGGAAATAGACCTTGCATACGGCTGCGGCAAATACGATTACAAGAAGGGTACGGTTATCTGCGTTGCTCCGGGACAGATAGGCGGCAAGGAGGACAACGGCGAGCGGGTGTCGATTGCAGGCTGGGCACTCTTGTTCCATCCCGATTTGCTGCACGGTTTCCCGTTGGAAAAACGTATCAAGGAATATTCCTTCTTCGATTACCGCATCAACGAAGCCCTACACATGACCGACGAGGAGCACG
>JADIMC010000013.1 GCA_017694955.1 Candidatus Limisoma faecipullorum | reverse complement strand
CCATTGAGAGATACAATGGGCTTCATCAACAGCAATCATCGATACATTCAGTCGTGAAGACCACTGGTTGATTTCTGAAAGCAACCTCTCCGGCGAAATATAAAGCAACTTTATTTTCCCTTCAAAAACTTTTTCAACCACTTCCCTATTAACCGTTTCACTTTGCATACTATTGATGGCTGCGGCAGGTATTCCATTTGCATACAAAGAGTCAACCTGATCTTTCATCAGCGAGAGCAAAGGTGAAACGACAATCGTACACCCCTCCATCATCAATGCCGGAATCTGAAAGCAGACTGATTTTCCACCGCCTGTGGGCATAAGCACAAGAACATCACCGCCTTTCAGCACGCGTTCAATGATTTCATCCTGCAACGGTCTGAAACTGCCATAGCCATAAAACTTCTTTAATAAAGCAAGAGCCGTGTCGCGAATATCAGAAAGCGTTTTTCTCTCCATGGACAGCATTAATGAGCGTGCGAATTATTATTTTTATATCAAGCCAGAAAGACCAGCTTTCAATATATTTCACATCATATTCCACTCGTTTCTCCATTTGCCATAATTCCTCTGTCTGCCCACGATAACCACTTACTTGTGCCAACCCCGTAATTCCCGGCTTTATCATATGCCGCACCATATATTTATCAATCAACTTGCTATATTCATCCGTCTGCTTGACCATATGCGGGCGCGGACCGACCACCGACATATTTCCAATCAGCACATTGATGAATTGCGGCAATTCGTCAAGACTTGTACGGCGTAAAAAATCTCCTACTTTCGTTTTCCGTGGATCGTCTTTTGTAGCCTGCAACTTATCAGCATCATTGTTGACTCTCATAGTCCTGAACTTATAACAAGTAAACTCTCGTCCACGATAACCGGTACGTTTTTGCTTGAACAGCACAGGACCTTTCGAAGAAATCTTAATAGCAATTATTATCGGTATCAACACCGTGCATGAAACGACGACAATTGCACAAATCGAAAAAACAAGATCAAATATTCTCTTTATAAACCGGTTAAACCAATTTTGTAAAGGATTAGGACGGTATATGAGAATAGGCACGTTCCCAATCGAAGAAAGACGGAATGTCGTTGTCATAAATCCACTAATCATCGGGACATAATAAAATTCCACATCATAACGGTCAGCAATCTTTATCAACTCCCCAATATTCTTTTCTTCCGATGACAATGCACAATACAACTCATCCACTTTGTTTTCCACAATAAAAGATTCTATACAAGTTATATCACCAACTATTTTTATATCCTTATGCTTGACATTATCAAATATGCCTATTATACGATATCCATAGCCAGGATCAGAATGCATCTCATTGTAAAGCTGCTTTGCCGTTCCATTCCATCCAACAATAATCACTCTCCGGTAATTCAATCCTCGGCTTCGGAAAAATTTGATTATCTTTCTGGAAATAATCCACCAAATGGCAAGTAACGAATAATACAACGAATAGAAATATACATATATGCGAATCGGCACGTCATCATAGCCTGCAATGCTCATCAATGTCATCATCACAAGACAATGGATGAAGAATGTCTGCAAAAGCATAATCATTATCTTGTCAACAAAAAGCACACGTTTCTTATGCACTTCCGAGAACAAGAAAATGGCAGGACAATAGGAGACATTCAAAAAAATCAATGCAGCCTTGCTACAGAATTGCCCCCCATCCGGATTATTATAGATAATAAAAAGATATACCAGATTCAACAACACAAAGTCGAAAATGGTAGTAAAGATATTTACAAGATAGCCGTAACGTCCTTTACTGTTTTCCATTATTTCAAAAAATCCACATTGCAATCCTGCGCACAGGATTACAATGTGGAATCAATTTGTCAATTTATCACAATTTATCGTCAACCAGTTCAATTTTCTTTTCAAGCATCAGCAATTCTTCTTTCGCCTTGGCAATCCTGCGTTCCATTTCTTTCAGGACAGTGCCACCAGCCTTTGACGTAATATTGAAAAATCCAAGATTATTCTCATAGGTCTTGATTTCATTACGCTTCTGTTCATATTGACGCATCAATTTCTCTCTTTCCTTATAAAGGCGGTTTTTGTCCGAAGACAATTCATCCAGGCTGCCTGCATAATTTTCAAAACGTAATTTACTGTCATCAACGCCGAATTTGTCGTATGCCTCGTCTAATGCCTTTTTATATTCTTCATAAACCTTGTCCTTGTCCTTATAAGGCACATGCCCTATTCCTTGGAATTCAGTTGACAAATCTTTAAGATATTGCTTGACATCTTCTTTCGGCATATTCTCATCTATCGATTTCAACTTCTCGATAACAGCCTTTTTAGCCTTCAGATTAGTATGCTCCACCTGATGAACGTTAACTTTATTTTTATTCCTGTTTTCAAAGAAATAGTCACAAGCTGCAATAAAACGTTTCCAAACAGAATCCCCGCCTCTTCTTGTCACAGGACCGACTGCTTTCCATTGCTTTTGCAACTCAATAAATTCATCGGTAGCCTTTTTCCAGTCAGTACTGTCTTTTAAAGCCTCAGCACGTTCGCAAAGCTCGATTTTCTTTGCCAGATTTTCTGCAGATTCTTCCTTTACTTTCTTAAAATATACAGCTTTTTGAGCAAAAAAATCATCACAGACCTTACGGAATCTTGCAAACAGTTCGTTATTCACTTTACGAGATGCGAATCCCAAAGTTTTCCATTTTGCCTGCAATTCAATTATCTGCTTTGTAGCGTCATTCCATTTGTTAAACGAATTAAGAGCCGACAAATCTATCATTTCAGCTTCTTCACATATCGCAATCTTCGCAGCCTCATTGTCCTTCTCTTCAGCCTTGCGCTTCTCAAAAAATTCTTGATGACGCTTGTTGATAACCGTAGAAGCATCCTTAAAACGTTTCCACAAATCCTCACGTATTTCTTTTACCACAGGACCGATTTCACGCCATTTATCATGAAGCTCCTGCAATTTTTTAAATGCGGCAACCACATCTTTATCTTCCGATAATTTTTCTGCGGCTTCACACAATTGCTCTTTCGCCTCCAGATTCTTCTTAAAGTCATAATCGCGTAATTCCTTATTGATTTTCCATAAATCATAGAATTGTTCGGTCACAGTCTGATAATGTTTCCAAAGCGATTTTTCTTCAGAAGGAGGTACAAGTGCCGCCGTCTTAAAATCTTGTTGTAATTGCTGGAAACGCTGATAATGCTTATTGATACTGTCAGCATCCTTTACAATCTGGTCAAGCTCATCAAGCACACTACGTCTTTTCTCCAGATTGGCTTGCATTTCTGCTTCTTGAGCGGCAAGGCGTTCTGCCCTACGCTCCTTATATCTATTAAGTAATTCCTTTAATTTTTCTTCTTGCTCATCCGACATCGGGACAAAAGCAGCTTCCTCGTTTCCTTTTTCCTTAAATGCCTCCAACTCTTTTTCCAATTCATTCTTACGAATGGCATAGAAGGCATGCTTCACAGCCGCTACATCATCCTTAACATCTTCTACTGGTTTCTCCACCAATTCCGACAGCGCTGCCACAAGCTGCTCTTTTGTCATCGAGCCATATTGCACAGCGTCTTCCGTCTTGGTTTCTTCCTGTTGACTAACACCTGCATTCTCCGTAGTCTTTTCCTCAGCAGGGTTCAAGGTTACGTCATTATTCTGCTCTTCCGCAAGAATTGACTTTTCACGCGATTCCATATCTTTTATGTTTAGGTTTACAGCTAAAACTGCTGTCAATTTCAAATATCGTTCAAATATACACGATATAATTTACACAAACAAAATAAAAGATGGAAATAATACGCAAATAATTGCAGAAACAGGATTTTTATGCTTTACAACATAGCTGACTCATAATATACCGTTGAGCAATTATCCTTTTTCAAGACAAGCCCAGCCACTTCAGCCAGTCTCTGAGGTGTAGCAGAACGATAAACTGCCGGTTCTTCATTTATAATATCCACATCGCCCAACATCTCATAATAACAAAGATTTGCCGCACGCTCATCATTATTCATATTACTAAACAGCGCATTCGATTCATAACGATTAGCATTCTTTTCTATTTCACCAACTTTCACATCCCCGTCAATCACTTTTCCTAATTCATAATCTATCACCTTCTCCACCGTATTGAAATCTGTCCCCGGCAACAACTGTGCTTTTATCAACAACACACCCGCATCAAGCTCCCCAGTTATGGAAGCATCTATTGAGGAAACTAAACCTCCCTTAGAATATATGTTGCGGAAAAAACGTGAAGAACGCCCATTCGCCAGCACATCACTCAGCAAATCACAAACATAATAATCAGCGGCAAGCCGTCCACATATATGATAGGCACGGACAATGGTATCATACGGAACATTCCTCCTGACATGCAATTCCCTGTAGGCATCCTGCTTCGGCTCCTGCTTAATACGACAATTCCCACTTACTCTTGAAGGAATATTTCCAAACCATTTTTCCGCAAGACGAAAAACAGAATCCGAGTCTATATTACCGACCACCGACAGAACGGCATTATCAGGAGAATAATATCTTTCATAGAAATCCCTGACAACTTCAGAAGGCATTCTTTCAATATCATTCACTTTCAACCCTATTACGGGCCAACGATATGGATGCACTTTATATGATAAAGAACGCCATAAATGAGTTAAATCACCATAAGGCACATTAACAACTCTTTGCTTGAATTCTTCCGTCACTACACTCCGCTGCACAGAAATACTCTTTTCATCAAGCGACAAATTGCACATACGGTCTGCCTCAAGCCAGAAAGCCGTTTCGATATTAGTTACAGGCAATACTTCATAATAATTGGTTATGTCATTGGTTGTCCACGCATTATTTTCACCACCAGCCTCTTGTAAAGGCATATCAAAATTAGGAGCGTTCAATGACCCGCTAAACATAAGATGTTCCAACAGATGAGCAAGCCCTGTGTGCTCAGGATTTTCGTTCCGCGATCCTACACGATACAACAGATTTACGGCAGCCATCTGGGTAGCCGTATTTCGATTGTGCACAACGTGCAAACCGTTTCCCAAAATATGCCGGCTGACATCAATCATCCAATAGTACTGCCTTGACTATTCTGACATCGTCCAAAGGGCGGTCGTTACTGTCAGTAGCAACAGACTGTATTTTCTCTATCACATCCATTCCACTCGTAACCTCTCCATATACAGTATATGCGCCATCAAGAAATGGAGTGCCACCAACAGTAGTATATGCTTCACGCTGCTCATCAGTAAACCTGACGAGCTTCCCTTTTAATGAATCTTCCGTCTGCTTTATCAATTCTTCCTGCAACGCCTGCAATCCAGCCGAATTACGGGCACGCCGCAACTCCATTATCTCCTTCCGGTGAGCAGAAGCAAGCGAATCAAAAAATGATTGCATCTGGCGCTGTTGCATGGACTTCTCCAACTGCACAAGTTCCTGAAGGTTGTATTTCTTTCCAACAACTATATAAAATTGAGAGCCCGAAGACTTCTTCTCAGGATTTATATTGTCGCCTGTGCGGGCTGCCGCTATAGCACCCTTTTTATGAAAAAACTTCGGATACACAAATTCTGCCGGAATTTCATCACCATAATCAGAAGCCCCTAACATCTGCCCCTTTCTGGCATTTCTTGAAACCGGATCGCCGGTCTGTACCATAAAATCCTTTATGACACGGTGAAAAAGGACACCGTCATAGGCTCCTTCTCTCACATTTCTAACAAAATTATCCCTATGGCCGGGGGTCTCATTATAAAGTTTCAATGTTATGTCACCGGCAGTCGTCTCCAACCGCACCATTGTTATTTTTTCTTGCATATTTCTTACAGGTTCCTTATTGCCAACAGCATACATATAAAAAGAAAATGAAGGCGATGCCATAAAAGCATACGCCATCATCATACACACAATACCATTAAATGCCTTTCTGATAGACCCTTTTATAAATCCTGCGGAAATTGTCATCTTTTGCGTTCAATTCATCAACATGGTCCTTATAATCAGCCCCCCAAAGACTCGGGAGCAAATCCGGAATATAGTTACGCTCCCTGTCCTTCTCAATCGACGCCTTTACCAGTCTATCTATATTTTCAGCATATTTAACCTTGTCAATTGCATACAGATACCTTGCAGTACTTACCAAAAACTGTCCGTTACGGTCAACGTTTATTATATTGTCAATCAATTCAGGCATAATGCTGTCGCATTTACCCATATTATTGGCAATATATTCATAGGTCAATAATCCGTCTTCGTCTTTTCTCAGTTTTTTAAGTATATCCTCATCCATAATATTGATTTTTCAAAAGCTACAAAGATAATATGTCCAAATGCTATTTCGTCTTTTCTTCTATCCAGCGGCGTGCATTCACAAAAGCCTCTATCCATGGAGTGACCTCATCAGACAAGCGGCGATTTTCCGGATAATAACCGCATTGCCACGGGAATATCGCCCGCTCCAAATGCGGCATCATTGCCAAATGACGGCCATCTGAAGATACGATTCCAGCAACGGCTTTAGGCGAACCGTTAGGATTTGCCGGATAGGAGCTATATGAATACTGTGCCACAACATTATATTTGTCGAAATCTTCCGGCAAATTGAACTTGCCCTCACCGTGCGCTACCCATATCCCAAGCTTAGAACCTGACAAAGAGCCGAACATCACAGAATTGTTCTGTGGGATGGTCAAGCCTATGAATTGAGATTCAAACTTATGCGAATTATTGTGTTCCATAGTTGCGCGACGGGTATGCTCCGGATTTATAAGATTCAACTCCACCATAAGTTGGCAACCATTGCAAATACCAAGGCTTAGAGTATCTGACCGCTTGTAGAAGCGCTCAAGTGCTGCTTTTGCCTTGTCATTCCAAAGGAATCCTCCTGCCCACCCCTTGGCAGAGCCAAGCACATCTGAGTTGGAGAATCCGCCACAGAAAACTATCATATTCACATCGTCCAAAGTCTCGCGCCCGGATGTAAGATCCGTCATATGCACATCCTTCACGTCAAAACCGGCAAGATAAAGAGAATAAGCCATCTCACGGTCGCCGTTCACACCCTTCTCCCGGATGATAGCAGCCTTCACACCAGAGGGAGTGCGACGGTGCGGATCGATTCCAATCGTTGCGCATTTACCATCAAAACCTTTCGGGAATCGATATTTGATTGGCTGTTTCTTATAATTAAGATAACGTTTCTTTGCGCAAGCGTTACCGCTCTGCTTGCAGTCAAGCAGATACGACGACTTGAACCATACATCACGCAAATAGTCTATACCAAGCAAATATTCTTTCTTGTTGCAATTCACAATAATCGTACGTTCTTCTTGAGGCTTGCCTATTTCAAAGAAACGCACTCCCGCAGACGACAATACAGCTGAAACTTGTCCAACATTCGAATTACGGACTTGCGCTATAAGAGCATTGTTCTCAGCAAACAGAATTTTCACGATATCTTTTTCACCGAAACCATCAAGATTAATGTCAAGTCCGCCTTGTGTGTTTGCAAACGTCATCTCAAGCAATGCGGTTACAAGACCTCCCGCTGAGACATCGTGGGCAGCCAATAACAATGCGCCGTCAACCAATGCCTGGACTGCATTAAAAGCGGCAGCAAAATATTCAGCAGAGCTAATACGCGGCACATCGTCTCCGATTCTATTAAGTGTCTGGGCAAATGCCGAACCACCTAACGCCAAAAGTGAATTACTGAAATCAATATAATACAATACGCTGTCCTTGGCATTCTGCACGACAGGAGTGAGCGCTTTTTTCACATCTGAGACCTCACCAGCAGCAGATATTATGACAGTGCCAGGTGCCATAATCTTCTTTTTACCGTATTTCTGAGTCATTGAAAGGCTGTCCTTTCCTGTAGGAATATTTATTCCCAACTTGCAAGCGAAATCACTGCACGCCTCTACCGCCTTATACAAAGCAGCATCCTCACCAGCATTGCGACAAGGCCACATCCAGTTGGCACTCAACGAAACGCTCTTCAATCCTTCTTCTAACGGAGCAACCACAATATTGGTCAATGCTTCCGCTATCGAAGCGACAGAGCCCTGCGCCGGGTCAGCGACCGCTATCTGAGGAGCATGCCCTATCGAGGTGGCAATACCCTTCGTGCCTGTATAATCCAAAGAAACAACCCCACAATCGCTCAATGGCAATTGTATCTCACCTTGGCACTGCTGACGGGCAATCTTTCCGGTCACGGAACGGTCAACCTTATTTGTAAGCCAGTCCTTACAAGCCACAGCCTCAAGCTGCAATACATTTTCTATATATTTGTCAAGCTCGGATGCGGAATATTTAAAAGAATGCATCTTACGAGTGACCGTCGAATCCACCATAACAGTCTTTGGAGAGCTACCAAACATATCACTCATGGCAAGATCTATCGGTTTCACGCCGTCTTCCTGCTCGAACACAAAACGATGGTCACCGGTGGTCTCGCCAATTACATAGAACGGAGCACGCTCTCTATCGGCAATTGTACGTACCCATTCCACATCAGATTTTTCAATCACCATACCCATACGCTCCTGCGACTCATTTCCGATAATCTCTTTCGACGACAACGTCGGGTCACCTACAGGTAAAGCTGAAATATCAATCTTACCGCCAGTTGATTCCACCAGCTCAGAAAGTGCATTCAAATGACCGCCGGCTCCATGGTCGTGAATCGAAACAATCGGATTACGTGGAGCTTCGGCAAGCGCACGGATGACGTTAGAAACACGCTTCTGCATCTCCGGATTTGCACGCTGAACGGCATTCAATTCTATTGAATTATCATATTGCCCTGTATTTACAGACGATACAGCGCCACCTCCCATTCCGATACGATAATTGTCACCGCCCATCAGCACCACATTCTCGTGCGGCACCGGCTCTCCTTTTATGGCATCGCGCTTTGCAGCAAAACCAACTCCTCCGGCAAGCATTATCACCTTGTCATATGCAAATTCTTCCTTACCTTCCTTGTGCTCGAAAGTAAGCACCGAGCCGCAAATCAAAGGCTGACCGAACTTGTTTCCAAAATCAGATGCACCATTGGAAGCCTTGATAAGAATTTCTTCCGGAGTCTGATAAAGCCACTTGCGAGGAGGTATCGACCCTATTTCCCAAGCACGATTGTCCTCAGTGCGCGGATATGCCGTCATATACACTGCAGTCCCGGCTATCGGCAGGCTTGCACGTCCACCTCCAAGACGGTCGCGTATCTCGCCGCCAGTACCAGTGGCAGCACCATTAAAAGGCTCTACTGTGGTCGGGAAATTATGGGTTTCAGCCTTGAGAGAAATGACTGTCTCAATATCCTTCACTTCAAAATAATCCGGCTGTTGAGGATTCCTCGGAGCAAACTGCTCTATTACCGGACCTTCGACAAATGCCACATTATCCTTATATGCGGAAACTAATTTATTAGGATTCTCTTTTGAAGTTTTCTTTATAAGCTTAAACAAAGAACTCGGCTTCTCCTCTCCGTCGATTATGAACGTTCCGTTGAAAATCTTATGACGGCAATGCTCCGAGTTCACCTGAGAAAAGCCGAACACCTCGCTGTCGGTCAACGGACGCCCTAATTTCTCACTTAAATTCTTCAGATAATCGACTTCTTCCGGACTAAGAGCCAAACCTTCCTCCTCGTTATATTTCTCAATGTCAGTGATATGGATTATTTCTTCCGGTTTCTTATCAACATTGAATACAGTTTCATCCAATCCGTGATATACCCGCTGAAGCATCTTGTCAAATGTCGGATTCTTGGATTTAGTCAAGAAGAATTCTTCTATACGGCTGATTCCAGCCAACCCCATATTCTGGGTTATCTCCACGGCATTAGTGCTCCACGGAGTTATCATTTCCTTACGAGGTCCGACAAACGTGCCTTCCACCTTGGTTTCCGCGAGTAATGAAGCCCCCCCGAACAACCAACGCAATTTTTCCACCTCCAAATCTGAAAAATCGTGATTGCAAGCTACCGCAAAAATAGTGCTGTCGCCTTTCTCAAAAAAACGGATCATATCGTTATCTTGTTGGATAAAACAATTATTATACTTTTTGTTTACAAAAGTAGTGAAATCGGCTGCAATTACCAAAACAAAGATTAATTTCCTATAGAATTAACCACACCAGAACACATAAAAAGCGGAGAAGCAGACAACAATGACCACTTCTCCGTTTTCTGTTCTGAGGATTCAATATTTCTCCCGAAATTATCTCTTTATGCGATTGCCATAACGGCTCATAAACTTGTCCACACGACCCGCTGTATCGACCAACTTCTGCTTGCCAGTAAAGAACGGGTGTGAAGAACTTGTAATTTCAAGTTTTACAAGCGGATAAGTTACGCCGTCAAGCTCAATCGTTTCCTTTGAAGCCACTGTGGAACGGGTGATGAAAGTCTCACCATTCGACATATCTTTGAAAGCGACTTCACGATAGTTTGAAGGATGAATGTCTTTTTTCATTTTCTATATCTCTTTTACAGTTATTACAATATTAATTTGCGCTGGTTAGGCACATTTTTGTAATGGCTTGCAAATGTAGCCACTATTTTCCAATCTGCAAAGACATATGCCGATTTTCTTGCAATTTTATCAAAGTTGCGCAGGGATTTTGCACAAGGTGCCGCATATTTTGCAGGAAAATCACGCAAAATCAGATGAAAGCTCAAATTTGTTATGATTTAAAATAACATATTCAAAAATGCACGCACCGCTTAAAATGATAATGAAAATCAGTCGGCATTAAAAGATATAATGCCGACTGATTCATACCGTATAAACTTCAAACAAAATATTACACGTATCCTTTTATAATCCCGCGCTTTGAGTTTCGAACGAACAGGATGATTTCATCACGCTCCTTCGAAGCGGGAAGTTCCGCCTCAATCCGCTCAACCGCATCGCTGTTGTTGTAGCCAGACAGATACAAGTAACGATAGATGTCCTGAATGTCGCGTATCTGCTCGTTAGTAAAATTACGGCGACGCAAACCTATGGAATTCACCCCTGCATAAGCTATCGGTTCACGTGCGGCCTTCACATACGGCGGAACGTCCTTGTTGACCAAAGCCCCTCCTTGCAACATCACGTGCGCACCGACATGACAGAACTGATGAATCAACGCACCCCCACCGATTACAGCGAAATCATCGATTTGCACTTCACCGGCAATCTGCGAAGCATTTGACACAATAATATTATTGCCAAGCAAGCAATCGTGAGCCACATGCGAGTAAGCCATAATCAGACAATTGTTGCCAACCACAGTCTTTCCTTTGGCAGCTGTACCACGATTAACAGTAACACACTCGCGCAAAGTTGTATTGTCCCCTATTATGGCAAGCGTATCCTCTCCCTTGAATTTCAGATCCTGAGGAATAGCTCCGATGACAGCACCCGGAAATATATTACAGTTCTTACCTATGCGCGCACCCTCCATAATGGTGACATTGCTTGCAATCCATGTACCCTCTCCTATTTCCACATTACGGTCGATAGTTACAAACGGGTCAATCACCACACCAGGGGCAATTTTTGCATCCGGATGTATATAAGCTAACGGTTGTTTCATATCAACTTCATTTATTCTTAATAATCTGTGCCATAAATTCCGCTTCCGACACCACCTTGTCACCAACAAAAGCGTAGCCTTTCATATATGCACATCCACGCCGTAATTCAGTCATATACGACACATGGAATATCAGAGTATCACCAGGAACTACCTTCTGACGGAATTTCACATTATCAATCTTCATAAAATATGTAGAATAGCGCTCAGGTTCATCCACCGTATTAAGCACAAGCAAACCTGCAGTCTGAGCCATCGCCTCCACCTGAAGCACACCAGGCATCACCGGCTCCGCAGGGAAATGCCCTTGGAAAAACGGCTCATTTCCTGAAACATTCTTCACACCGACAATATGCTTTTCCGTCATTTCTATCACCTTATCAACCAACAAGAAAGGATAACGATGAGGCAACAACTCACGGATACGGTTAACATCCATAATCGGAGCGATATTCGGATCATAGAACGGCGGCTGCACATCCTGACGCTTCAATTCTCTGCGTATTTTCTTTGCAAACGTAGTGTTAATCTTATGTCCCGGACAAGTCGCAATGATTCTTCCCTGTATGCGCCGCCCTATCAAAGCCATATCACCAACTACATCAAGAAGCTTATGGCGGGCAGGTTCATTCTTGTACACCAACGGGGAATCGTTGATAAATCCGAATTCCGCAACCGTCTTTCTCGGCACATTCATCATATCGGCAATACGGTCCAATTCAGACTGCGCTACCGGAGTATCATAAATCACGATGGCATTGTCCAAATCGCCACCTTTAATAAGATTATGCTTAACAAGCTCCTCTATCTCGCGAACGAACACGAATGTACGGCTCGCTGAAATTTCCTTTGCAAAATCATCGAGAGTGTCGAGAGTGGCAAACTGATTGGCAAGCACAACTGAATTAAACTCAATCCTCACATCGACACAAAAATCACTGTCAGGAATAGCACAAATTGATGCACCAGTATTATCATCCTTCAAAACAGTGCGCTGACGTACAGCATATACCAATGCTTCCTCGGATTGTTCAACAACCCCTGCTTCAGCTATCTTTTCTGTAAAGATTTTCGAGCTGCCGTCCAAGATAGGCACTTCAGGACCAGAAAGCTCAACAAGACAGTTATCAACCCCTGCAGCAAACAGGGCAGCCATAGCATGCTCGATGGTGAAAACCTTAACATCACCGGAAGCAACCACAGTGCCACGCTGCGTGTCAACCACATTTTCAGCCACAGCTTCCACCGGTTCACTGCCTTCTATATCAAGGCGCTTGAATCTTCTGCCATAATTATCGGGAGCAGGCTTGAATGTAGCCTCAATCTCTAATCCAGTATGCAAGCCTTTGCCTTTAACGACAAACGGTTCTTTTAAAGTACACTGTTTCATAACTATATCTTTTATTTTTTCAATTCTTCCATTTGTTTTTTCAGTTCCTTCACAGAATCAAACAATTCACCAAGCCGTTTCAAATATGCCGACTGGCGCATAAATGACCGTGCATCGACAGCCGGATAACCAATGACAGTCTTGCCGTCTCCCGGATTAGAATGCACTCCAGCCTGCGCACCAAACTTGTTGCCATCGCCAATTACAATATGCCCTGCAAATCCGACTTGCCCGCCAACCATATTGTGCTTACCTATTTTAGTAGAGCCTGCTATTCCGGTCTGTGCGGCAATCACAGTGTTCTCCCCAATCTCCACATTGTGCGCAACCTGGATAAGATTGTCCAACTTCACACCGTGATGCACAACAGTTGCCCCCATAGTTGCACGGTCAACCGTGGTATTTGCACCAATCTCGACATTATCCTCAATTACGACCTTTCCTATTTGGGCAATCTTTTCATATCCCCCATTCTTAGGCGCAAAACCGAAGCCATCACTACCTATTACCGCACCGGCATGGATAATACAATCACTTCCAATTTCACAACCATAATAGACTTTTACACCAGCATAGAGCGTAGTGTTGTCCTTTATCACGACATTGTCGCCAATATAGCATTGCGGGTAAATCTTCACATTACGACCAATCCTTGCACCGCTTCCTATATAAGAAAAACATCCCAGATACACATCATCAGGCAATTCGACACCTTCAGCCACAAATACCGGACTTTCAATGCCTTTCTTTTCAGGGATGACCGTCTTACTAATCAAATTAAGCAAATCAGCCAACGTAGCATACGGATCATCAACCTTAACAAGTGTCGCCTTAATTTCTTTTTCAGGATTAAAATCCCTTCTTACCAACACGGCTGACGCATTAGTATCGTATATATAATGCTCATATTTAGGATTTGCGAGAAACGTCAGTGCTCCTTGTCCCGCTTCTTCTATCTTGGCATATGTGGAGATTCTGACCGATGCGTCGCCAACGACATCACCATTTACAATCTCCGCCAATTGGGCAGCTGTCAATTCCATTAGCTAAAAAATCAATTATTAATTTGCAAAATTAGTAATTTTTCAATTTACAATGAAATATAGACCGCTTAATCGACTCTTCACATCCACCAAATGCACATTTTTGCCCCATTGTGCAATTTTAACTGTTTTTTCTATATGCGAGTACAATAGATTTGTGTATATTTGCACCCTGCATTCAGAAAGGATGCAGATAGTTTATAAATTCATAAAAACAAAGCGACATAAACTATGAAGCTATTACAAGCTAAATTAGCCAAGTACGACGAACCACAAAAAGCAAAAGCGGCCGGTATCTACCCCTATTTCCGAGCCATATCAAGCGAGCAGGACACAGAAGTGATAATCAACGGCAAGAAAGTGCTGATGTTCGGCTCAAATTGTTATACCGGACTTGTCAACCACCCGAAAATAAAAGAAGCAGCCATTGCTGCTATAAAGAAATACGGTACCGGCTGTGCCGGCTCACCATTCCTCAACGGGACACTCGACATACACAAGCAGCTGGAAGCACGCCTCGCCGCTTTCGTAGGAAAAGAGGATGCAATGATATACTCAACAGGTTTTGAGGTGAATTTAGGTGTGGTTTCCTGCCTGACCGGACGCGAAGACTACATACTATGGGACGAACAGGACCATGCATCAATAATCGAAGGACGCCGTCTGTCGTTCTCCAATTCATTAAAATACAAACACAACGATATGGAATCGTTGGAAAACCAATTGAAGAAATGCGCTCCAGACAAAGTTAAACTCATTGTCACTGATGGTGTATTCTCAATGGAAGGAGATGTGGCAAAATTACCACAAATCGTAGAATTGGCGAAAAAATATGATGCGACCGTCATGGTTGACGAAGCACATGGAATAGGCGTATTCGGACGACAAGGGCGAGGAACATGCGACCACTTCGGGGTCACAAAAGACGTTGACCTGATAATGGGCACATTCAGCAAATCGTTTGCATCACTTGGAGGATTCATCGCTTGCGACAAAACAATTACCAACTACCTGCGCCACCACTCACGCTCATATATTTTCACAGCAAGCATCACGCCGGCATCCACAGCTGCCGTCAATGCGGCACTCGATATAATGGAAAGCGAGCCTGAACGTCAACAGCACCTATGGGACCTGACCCACTATGCGCTTGAAGGCTTCCGCAACCTCGGATGCGAAATAGGACACACTGAAACTCCAATAATCCCGCTATTCATCCGCGACAACTATATGACATTCGCAATCACACGAGACTTGCTCGATGAAGGAATTTTTGTAAACCCTGTAGTGTCGCCAGCTGTTGCCCCGACAGACACGCTTATCCGTTTCAGCCTGATGGCAACACACACGAAAGAACAACTCGACATAGCATTAGAAAAGATTGGAAAAGTGTTCCGCAAATACAATCTGATTAAATAATTCAAAATAACATAACAAGGAAATGGATGTGACAGAAAACTGTCACATCCATTTCCTTGTTAACAAATTCTTCATTCATTGATAATCGAGTCCTTAAAACCAAGAAAATACAACACACCGTCAATCCCGATTGTCGAAATACTCTGCCGCGCCGTCTGCTTCACCTTCGGCTTCGCATGAAATGCTATGCCCAACCCGGCAATCGTAATCATCGGCAAGTCATTAGCACCGTCGCCCACAGCAATTGTCTGTGCAATATCAACATTTTCTACCTGAGCGATAAGCTTCAGCAATTCAGCCTTACGATGTCCATCGACAATCTCACCCAAATATCTACCCGTAAGCTTTCCGTCAACAATCTCAAGCTCATTGGCATACACGTAATCTATATTGAACTTATGCTTCAGATAATTACCAAAATACGTGAACCCACCAGACAATATCGCAATTTTATAACCAGCACGTTTCAGCACACGCATTAACCGCTCCACACCTTCCGCTATCGGAAGATTCTCGGCAATCTCATGCATAACCGACTCATCCAGCCCCTTAAGCAATGCAACACGCTCAGTGAAACTCTCTTTAAAATCAATCTCGCCACGCATTGCCCGTTCTGTTATCGCCCTCACCTTGTCACCAACACCAGCCTTTTCCGCCAATTCATCAATCACCTCTGTCTTTATCAAAGTGGAGTCCATATCAAAACAAATCAACCTGCGGCAACGCCTGTACATAGTGTCCTGCTGCAAAGAAATGTCAAACTCCAACCTATTTGCAAGCTCCATAAACTCCGACTGCATAGCCGCATAATCATTAGGTGTTCCGCGCACAGAAAATTCTATACAACCTTTAGAACGCGCATCGTCCTTATCTGTAAGCGTCATTCTGCCTGTAAGACGCTGTATGGCATCAATATTCAAGCCCTGCTTCACTATAACCTGCGTCACAGCTGCAATCTGCCGCGCAGAAATATGCCTACCCAATATGGTTATCACATACTTATTCTTTCCCTGCATACCTACCCACTCCTCATAATCATCAAGCTTGACAGGGGAAAAGCGGATATTCACGCCCAATTCCGACGCCTTGAACAGCAAATCCTTCATTATGTTACCACTACGGCTACTGTCAGTCTTAAATAAAATACCAAGCGACAATGTATGATGAATATCAGCTTGACCGATATCAAGCACGTCTGCCTCATATTTAGCAAGGATCTCTGTCAGCGCGGACGACACACCCGGGCGGTCCTGTCCGGAAATGTTTATCAAAATAAGTTCTATACCATTTTCCATCATAAATATTTTTTAATTTTCAAATTTATCTTTTTATTAAATGAAAAACAAACAGGCAAGCGCATTTCACACATATTAACTTATGAATATTTATTCACACAGAAAATGCCAAAGCAACCGTCCATATGGCTCACAATCCCCATCACAAGGCAAAACATAGCTACTCTTCAACAACTTATAATTTTACATTTCCATCCTCCATATTCACTAAAATGAATTAAAATGCCGTCAAAGTGTTGCCTATGCAGAAAAATATGCATATCTTTGCAGCCAAAATGAATAATGCAACGGGAAAAGAGTTCCCCGCCAGCCGAAAATCGGCAAAGGCTTTTCTCAGGCGGATGCCCAAGAAAGTCTTTAGTATGAACTATAATTTTTAATGATGAGGAAAACATTTTCATTTATTGTGATTCTTGTCGTACTCTTATCTTTCTCTTCTGCCTATAATGCGCAGGAAATAGACGGGAAAGTCAACTCATTCGCCCCGAACATTACGGTCAGCGATAACGATTCGACTTTCACTCTCAGCAAAGAAAGAGGTAAATATGTGGTCTTGAATTTCTGGTCATCGGACAATCCTGAATCCAGGATAAGAAACATTTCCGCATACAATGCCACAGAAAAGACAAACAATGAAATTGTCTTTGTAGCGGTAAACTACGACAGAAGCAAAACTTTGTTCAACGAGATACTGCAAGTTGACGGCATCGACAAAAGAACACAATTTTTTGATGAAGACGGAACAGATTCTGAAGTGTACAAACAATTCCGTCTTGACAAAGGGCTTAACTGCTACCTGATAAACCGTGATGGTAAAATTATAGCAGTAAATCCCGACCTTGAAAAGTTGACAGAACTTACACGTCAATAACAGGAAAGAGGTGGCGACAAAATCGCCACCTCTTTTCAATTATGTTTCAACTGATTACAAATCCACAGATATCACACCTGATTTTATAAATTTATGCTAACTTTGCAAACAAATTCAATTTAGGTTTGTTTTCCTCACAAAGAATTCAAAAGCGATATGGACAATCTTGAACACATAGTTATCATAGGCGGCGGATTCGCCGGACTTAATCTTGCAAAAAAGCTCGACAAAGACAAATATAAAGTAACAATCATTGACAAGCACAATTTCCACTGCTTCCCACCCTTGTTCTATCAAATCGCGTCATCCGGCCTGGAGCCGAGCAGCATATCATTTCCTTTCAGGAGAGAAATGAGACGTCTGAAGAACGTGAATTTCCACTTAGGACAAGTATCTGAAATCATACCGGAAAAGAATATAGTAAAGACCCAGTTTGAAGAGATGCATTATGACAAGCTCATAATTGCCACAGGGACTACCAACAACTTCTTCAACAACCCATCCCTAAAAGAAAAAGTACATACCCTCAAATCAACGGCTGAGGCAATACGACTGCGAAACGAAATCTTAGACAGACTTGAAAGAGCATGCATAACAAAAGACAAAAAGCGCAAACAGGAGCTGCTCAGTTTCGTCGTAATAGGCGGAGGCCCGACAGGCGTCGAGATAGCTGGCGCATTAGGAGAAATGAAGCGCTACATACTCAAACGGGAATATCCTGAAATAAGCAAAGAAGACGTAAGAGTGATTCTTATAGAAGGCACCGACCGCTTCCTGCGCACAATGAGCGAAAGGGCTTCACAAGATGCAGAAACATACCTTGGACATCTTATGATTGAAACACGCCTGAATTGCCTAATGGAATCGTATGAAAACAATATAGTGCATCTTTCAAACGGAGAAAACATCTATTGTGAAACGCTGATTTGGACTGCCGGAGTCACAGGAAACACAATGAAAGGAATCCCTTCCGAATCAATCGGTAGAGGAAACCGCTATATAATTGATGAAAAATTCAATATCAAAGGCTATAATAACATTTATGCAATTGGCGACATAGCCTTGTTGTGCGACCTATCACATCCCAACGGATACCCACAACTGGCGCAAGTTGCAATACAGCAAGCCAACTATCTTGCAATGATGCTGAATGGGAAAACTAAGACAAAACAACAATTCCAATACATCGACAAAGGTTCGATGGCAACAATAGGACGCAACCGCGCAGTATGCGACCTAAAATATTCATACCTTTACGGAAGACCGGCATGGTTCGTATGGATGTTTATCCACCTGATTTCCATCCTAGGTATGCGCAACAAGGTCAACGTGCTGATTAACTGGATATGGGCATACATTTTCTACACCACATCTTTAAGACTGCTTATACGACCTGTAAAATACCCCATACGCAAACATTGGGTAGATGATTAACCTGAGATTGCAAGTCGAGAAAATATGACGTATCTTTACAGAAAACAGGACGTGCCTCGGCATAGCCAAATTGAAATCTTCGTTTTCATTTGCTTCTGCGCCCGGCTTTCACTATCTTTGTAGATACTATTAAAAGATGCATCAACAAAATTTCAAACGATATGAAGCGCCTTAGCTACATAATAACCCTGACATCATTAAGCCTGTTATTTTCATGCAAGACAGGCTTAAAGGACAATACAAAAATAGAATACATAACAGAGCCAATAACCGAAGCCCAATCGAGAGCAGAAAGAATCTCCGTTCCAAATCAGAAACAACGTGTAAGAGGAGAATGGATAATTCTAAATTCGTCAGGAAAAGCAATCGATGCAATGGATGAAAGGGCATACATCAACTTCAGCCCGAGAGAAGGAAAAATATACGGATTTACCGGATGCAACTATATAAACGGAGATTTCAATATCGAGAACAATGACAATATCGAGTTTTCCAATATAATAACGACAACCAGACATTGTGATGCAATAAGCGACGAAAACAACATATTAAACGCACTCGGCACCGCATCAAAATTCATAATCTATAAAAAATCAGATTTATATTTTATGGATCTGGAAGATGCTGCAGGCAAGAGAATCATGCACACCAAACGCCATAACGCAGACGTGCTGACAGGCGTGTGGAAAATAAACACGATACACGGCAAAAACGTTTCAAATCAAGAAATCGATTTAGTAATCGACATTCCAGAATTAAAATTGTACGGAAATCTTGGATGCAACAGACTCAACGGCACAATAGGACTCGACAGAAACAAAGACTGGTTCATCCAATTCTACAGTATCACATCCACTAACAACAATTGCAATGACACAGCATTGAATCTTGAACGCGATTTACTAATAGCGTTGGAAGAAGTGGAATACATAGACAGAAAAGACCATAACAACGTGCGACTGCTTGACAAGGATAAAAAAGAAGTGCTCTCGCTAAAAAGATCAGAGCTCGAAACAAAAGAATAACATCATCACAGAATGGATTTCAAACTTCATTCAAAATATAAACCGACAGGCGACCAGCCACAAGCCATAGATGAGCTGTGCAAATGTGCACTTGATGGTGTAAAATACCAGACATTGCTTGGCGTGACCGGTTCAGGGAAGACGTTCACCATGGCAAATGTAATCGAACGCCTTAACCGCCCCACCCTTGTGCTGTCACATAACAAGACACTTGCCGCCCAGCTTTACGCAGAATTCAAAAACTACTTTCCAGACAACGCCGTACACTATTTTGTGTCCTACTACGATTACTATCAACCGGAAGCTTACATACCATCATCCGATAAATACATTGAGAAAGACCTGATGATTAATGATGAAATAGACCGTCTCCGCTTAGCTGCCACAACAGCATTGTTGTCCGGACGACGCGACGTAGTCATCGTATCATCCGTATCCTGCTTATACGGCATCGGAAATCCTGAAGATTTCGATAAAAATGTGACAGAGATAAAAGTCGGTCAGCAAATATCAAGAAATGAATTATTGCGTAAACTCGTCGATTCGCTTTACTCCCGCAATGAAAACGAATTGGGACGAGGGCAATTCAGAGTAAAGGGCGATACCGTTGATTTGTATCTTGCTTATGAAGAAATCATTATACGCATAATTTTCTGGGGAGATGAGATAGAATCCATTTCGGCACTCAACCCGGAAACCATGTATGTGGAAAGCGAGCTTGAGGGATACAAAATATTCCCAGCCAACATATTCGTGACAACGAAAGAAAGGACAGCCGACGCTATTGGACAAATAGAAATCGACCTCGGCAAACAGGTGGAAATGTTCCGAAATGAAGGTAGAGAGTTAGAAGCAAAACGGCTATATGAACGGGTTACATATGATGTAGAAATGATACGAGAAGTGGGCTATTGCTCAGGCATTGAAAACTATTCACGCTATTTCGACGGAAGAGAACCAGGAATGCGTCCGTTCTGCCTTTTAGACTACTTCCCTAAAGATTTTCTGACAATCATCGACGAAAGCCATGTGACCATACCACAAATACGTGCCATGTATGGCGGCGACATATCCCGAAAGATGAACCTTGTTGAATATGGCTTCCGACTCCCGGCCGCAATCGACAACCGCCCGTTAAAATTCGAAGAATTTGAAGCGACCACAGACCAGACAATATACGTAAGCGCAACACCCGCCGACTACGAGCTGGAAAAATCAGAAGGTGTTGTCGTAGAGCAATTAATACGCCCTACCGGGTTACTTGACCCTCTAATTGTCGTACGTCCATCAAAAGGACAAATCGATGATTTGCTTGAAGAGATAACAAAACGCATTGAGCGTCACGAACGCACATTAGTCACAACCTTAACAAAACGGATGGCAGAAGAATTAACCGCATATCTTGCAAAACTCGATATAAACTGCGCATACATCCATTCCGATGTCGATACTATGGACCGCATTCAAATACTTGACGATTTACGCGCAGGAGCCATCGATGTGCTAATCGGAGTAAATCTACTGCGAGAAGGGCTTGATTTGCCAGAAGTGTCATTGGTTGCCATAATCGATGCCGACAAGGAAGGCTTTCTACGTTCGCACAGATCGCTCACTCAAACCGTAGGAAGGGCCGCAAGAAATCTGAATGGCACCGTAATCATGTACGCCGACAAGATAACCGACTCGATGAGACAGACCATAGAAGAAACCGAACGCCGCCGTTCCATACAATTGGCTTACAATGAAAAGAACGGGATAAAACCTCAAGCAATAATCAAAGACCGCACGCCTATCATCGGGCAAGACAGCAGATTGGAGAAGCATCCATCCGGCAGGGAAATGACTTCGTCTAACAAATTCACATATACGGAAAAGAAAGAAAGCATACGCACTGCCGCAGATCCAGTCATAGGATACATGACAAAAGAGGATTTGCAGAAAGCCATTGCCAAAACCCGTCAGGATATGCTTGATGCCGCCAAGAATATGGATTTCCTCTCTGCAGCTCAGTTAAGGGATGAAATGCTTAAAATGGAAGATTTGCTGAATGGAAAATCATAAAACCGGCAATATTACATCATGGCTGCCTACAAGCAAGAAGGAAGTCGAGAACAGAGGATGGGACTACATCGATGTAATCCTGTTTTCAGGAGATGCATATATTGATCATCCGTCAATGGGATGCTCCGTCATAGGCAGAGTACTTGAAGCGAAAGGATACCGCGTGGCAATAGTGCCACAACCAAATTGGCAAGATGATTTACGCGATTTCAAGAAATTAGGCACTCCACGTCTGTTTTTCGGAGTATCCGCTGGCGCAATGGATTCAATGGTCAACCACTATACTGCCGCCAGGCGAAAACGCAGCGATGACGCCTATACTCCAAATGGCAGACACGGAGCCCGTCCGGATTATCCGACTATAGTATATTGCCATATTCTGAAGAAACTGTTTCCCGAAACACCTGTAATAGCCGGAGGAATAGAAGCGTCCTTGCGACGGCTGTCGCATTATGACTATTGGCAAGACAAACTCCTTCCGTCCATATTATCAGAATGCGAAGCAGATATGCTTGTTTACGGAATGGGAGAAAGACCAATTGCAGAAATTGCAAAGCAATTAAAATCAGGAGTAAAAATAAGCGAGCTGACTAATATACCACAAACAGTCGTATCACTTAAAAAAGAATGCATTCCCAACAAATCCGGCAATGACGATGATTTCATCCTCCACTCATATGAGGAATGTCTGGCAGACAAAAAGAAACAAGCTGAAAATTTCAAACACATAGAAATAGAATCCAACAGATGGAATGGCAGAAATCTTTGGCAATTGACTGGTAATCGTGTGATAAAAGTCAACAAAATGTATCCTCCGATGACAGAAACGGAAATAGACGCATCTTTCGACTTGCCTTACACGCGTATGCCTCACCCTCGCTATAACGGAAAGACAATACCGGCATACGAAATGATACGACATTCCATAAATATGCACCGTGGATGCTTCGGCGGATGCGCTTTCTGCACCATATCTGCCCATCAAGGAAAATTCATTGCTTCCCGAAGCAAAAAATCAATCTTAAAAGAAGCACGACAAATTACAAAAATGCCTGATTTCAAAGGATACATCTCCGATTTAGGAGGACCGTCGGCCAATATGTACAAAATGCACGGATACGATATGGAAATATGCAAAAAATGCACCCGTCCGTCGTGCCTTCATCCTCAACCTTGTCAGAATCTCAACAACAACCATGCACCCCTGCTCGACATATATCACGAAGTAGATACGATTAAAGAGGTGAAAAAATCTTTTATCGGCAGTGGAGTAAGGTATGACCTGTCAATGTCATCTAACAAAGACCCTAAAATTAACAAAATCAACAGAAAATATAATGAAGAACTGATATTACACCACGTATCAGGACGTTTGAAAGTGGCTCCCGAGCACACATCAGACCGTGTATTGAATTGTATGCGGAAACCATCATTCTCCCTATTCTATAAATTCAAGAAAATATTTGATGAGCTGAACATCAAATACGATTTACATCAGCAACTCATACCATATTTCATTTCATCGCATCCGGCATGTACGGAAGAAGATATGGCAGAGTTGGCTGCCATCACAAAAAAACTGAACTTCCATCTGGAACAAGTGCAAGATTTCACTCCTACTCCTATGACCGTAGCATCTGAAATCTACTATACAGGCTACCATCCATATACAATGGGAAAAATCCATACGGCAAAAACTCCTGAAGAAAAGCAGGGACAGCGAAAGTATTTCTTTTGGTACAAGCCTGAATATACAGCAGAAATACGAAAATCACTGACAAAGCTAAACCGCTACGATATAATAAAAGAGCTATTCGGCTCAAACCACAGAAAGCAAGATAATAAATATTCTAATAAAAAGAAGTAATATGAACTTAACCAAAACTACAATCATTATGGCTTCATTACTTGCCACTACAGGCAATGCCGTTTCCGCATCCGAAACAGCAGAAATAATAAGCCGTCCGTCTTTTGAAGTAAAGGATGGAAAATTCACACCAGAGTTGATTGAAGCATTCGGGCAAGTAGGTAACCCGCAATTGTCGCCCGACAAGAAGAAGCTACTGTATTCAGTAACCTTTACAAGCATTGCCGCCAACAAAGGCAATACGGAATTATGGGTTATGGATATTGATGGTAAGAACAACAAGCAAATCACAACCACGACAGAATCAGAAGCAAATGCCGTATGGCTGAACGGCGGAAAACAGATTGCCTTCCTATATAAAGCAGACAATGGATTGCAATTATTCGTAATGGATGCTGACGGCACAAACCGCAAGCAAATATCATCAGTAGAAAAAGGGCTTGGAGGATTTGCATTCTCTCCCGATGAAAAAAAGGTGCTTTTTATCAGTAACGTGAAATACGGCAAAACAGTGACAGACTGTTATCCAGATCTGGATAAGGCAAATGCATTCATCGTTGACGACCTTATGTACAAACATTGGGACGAATGGGTGACAGAAATCCCACATCCTTTCATCGCCGACTATGACGGTGAGAAACTAACAGGCATAACCGACATTATGGAAGGCGAGCCATACGAATCACCGATGAAACCATTCGGAGGTATGGAATCATTAGCATGGACACCCGACTCGAAAGGAGTGGTTTATGTATCACGTAAAAAAACCGGTAAAGAATATTCTTTATCGACAAATTCAGATTTATACCTTTACGACATAGCCACCAAACAGACCAAAAATCTGACGGAAGGAATGATGGGATACGACACCAATCCGGTGTTCTCACCGAAAGGAGATAAACTTGCATGGCTGTCGATGGAGCGTGATGGTTACGAATCTGACAAGAACCGTATATATGTAATGGATATGCAATCTGGCGAAAAAACAGACCTGACTTCAGACTGGGATTATACCGTCAACACGATAGCATGGGCGCCAGACAGCAAAAGCATTTATTTCATAGCGCCATATCACGGACCGTCGCCCATATTCCAAATTGATTTGAAGACAAAAAAAGTAGAGACGATTGCGGCCCAAATGTGCGATTATGCGTCGGTGACACCTGTTGATTCCAAGAAGTTGATAGCATTACGCCATTCACTCCTCTACCCTAACGAAATTTTCATGGTAGGTAAAGACTATGAGCAACAACTTACAAATGTAAATACCGATTTACTGTCACAACTCGACCCAGTGACTGTGGAAAAGCATCTTGTTCCGACAACCGACGGAAAAGAAATGCTCACTTGGGTATTGCTTCCTCCGAATTTCGATAAAAACAAGAAATATCCCGCAATCCTTTACTGCCAAGGAGGTCCACAACAAGCTGTAAGCCAATTTTGGAGCTCCCGCTGGAATCTACGTCTGATGGCATCGCAAGGCTATGTCATAATAGCACCAAACCGCCGAGGATTACCAGGATTTGGCACCGAATGGAACGAACAGATTTCAGGCGATTACGGAGGTCAGAATATGAAAGACTATTTTGCAGCAGTTGATTATATGAAAGAAAAATCATATATCGACAAAGACCATATCGGCGCCACTGGCGCAAGTTATGGCGGATTTTCCGTATATTGGCTTGCAGGCCATCACGAAAAACGCTTTGCCGCCCTATTGGCGCATGCCGGAATATTCAACACAGAAGCACAATACCTCGAAACAGAAGAAATGTGGTTTGCAAATTGGGATTTCGGCGGAGCCCCATGGGATAAGAACAACGCCATAGCGCAACGTACATACGCCAATTCCCCGCATAAATTTGTTGACAAATGGACTGCCCCAATTATGATAACAGTCGGAGAAAAAGACTATCGCATATTAGCGTCACAAGGGATGATGGCATTCAATGCCGCACAACTCCGGGGGATACCGTCTCATATGCTTGTATTCCCTGATGAGAATCATTGGATATTGAAACCGCAAAACGCATTATTATGGCAGCGCGAGTTTTTCAAATGGTTCGATAAATGGCTAAAGAACGATAACAAATAATCACTCTATGGGATAACCCCATTCAACAAAAAGCCAGCGGCATAATCATAGCACAACTGCTATTGTTATGCCGCTGACTTTATCTATGAAAACACTTATTTCTTATCCAGATTCTATCTGTTAAACATTTTTACACACGCACAATCATTTTATAAACAAAAAAACATAACTTTGCATCAGCATATACAAATACACAAGAATAAAAGTTAAGAGATTTTTTTATTTTTCATTTTTATAATTTTATGAGAGCTATTTTTTCGTTTACCAAATGTCTGTTTTGTGGATTATTCGGAACCGCAGTCATTCTTTCTTCTTGCGATTCTGAATACGATTTGTCAAAAGACATTTCTTCCGAGCTTAATTTAGGGGGAAGCCTCGGACTTCCGTTGGGAGAGACCGACACATTGAAACTATCACGTGTAATAGAATTAGACGACGTGATAACAATTAATGACGATGGTGCATATGAAATTGTGAAATCAGGGACTTTGACTGTAAACGTTCCTGAAGTTGAGAAAATAATAGTGGACGGAATGTCTGCCCGTCCTGTGATTGAGGATGTCTTTGACAATGTCCCCGGTTCAGACCAACCATCAGACTTTTCATTCACCAACCCACTGAAATATTTTTCAAGCATAGATACAGAAGAACATGTACCGGTAAACGCAAAAAAAATTACCGATATGTACTTCGAGCCATTTAATGCAGAATTATCCATTGAATTCTCATTCAATGACCCAACCACCCTTTCCAAGTTTGAGAATCTGAGGCTTCACAACTTCACTATAAATTTCCCTAAGTTTATCGTATTCGGAGAAGGGATAGAAGGAATGAACTATGCCACAAATATTATGACAATCAACCGTGACATACCCGAAAACGGGTTACTCAAAATAGAAATTCCAATCGTTGACATAGCAGAGATACCGGATGTTGATCAAACGACACACACTATAAAATTCACACGCGAAATCGAATTCAAAGGAGACTTATCTGCTGACGTAAAAAACGCCACACGGCAAGAAATGTCATCAATGATTGTAACGACAGAATTCAATATTCCTGACTTTGAAATTGACAGGATTCGCGGCGTATTGGCTCCTGATATAGAAATCGACGCTGAAAATATAGAGTTGGACAATATCCCGGATGTGCTTACCAATGAAAACACTTCCATCAATGTAAATACTGTTGCCACCACTATGCAAATTGAAAACCCGACAGGAATACCATATTATGTCGATTTGCTTTTCACCGCATTTGACAAAAACGATAATAAAATCAATTCGGAAGTGACAGCAAGAATCCATATCCCGCAAGCAATAGACTTCGGAGTGTCGAAAATCTCGAAATATTACATAACAAACAACTCCAATCTGAAGGCACCCGAAGGATATGAGCTTGTGGTAATACCTGAACTCAACCAACTTATCAGACAAATACCGAATTATGTACACCTCACACCGACAATAACAATCGATGAGAGTAAAGAGCACTTCTCCCAATTAGGAGTAGCATACAGCACAAGTGCAGACTATGATATTGAAATGCCTTTCGACTTCGGAGAAAATTCAAAAATTGAATATACAGATTCTTTCGACGGCATACAAGACGATCTTGCTGACATTGTTGACAAAATCACAGAAATGGAAGTATATGCTGACGTCACTAACACTATCCCGCTCAATCTGACACTCAATGCCGTACCATATGATTATGCAGGCAACGACATGTCAGACAGAGTGGAAATAACCAAAGACCTGCTAATTGAGCCAGGAAACGACAATACGCCAGTACAATCAAAAGAAATCTTATTAAAAGAGAGAGTAAAAGGCGCTTTGAAAGACCTCGACAGGGTTGAAGTCATAATCAATGGCGACACAAGGACCGCCAATACGATTCTGAAACCGAGCCAATACGTAATAATCAAGATGAAAGCAAAATTGCCACAAGGCATAGCAATCGACCTTGACGAATAATTTAAATTTAACCAAACGCATACAATAAAATGAACAACATAATAAAAAAACTGGCATATATTTGCACAGGACTTGCAATTACAACCAGTGCGGTGGCACAAGCCCCTCACACATCTTATTTTATGGAAAGCATGCCTACGCGCCACCAGCTTAATCCGGCACTCACACCAAACTACAATTATGTGAATCTTCCGCTTATCCCGTTATTCAGCGGCATCCAAATCGGATTGAACTCAAATGTCGGAATGGCGAACTTCCTGTATCCACGAGGAAATGAATTAGTCACCGGATTGCATTCAAGCGTAAGCAATGACGAATTTCTCGGTAACATACACAGAAACAATATTATTGAAGCTAACATCAAATACAATCTTGTTTCATTTGGATTTGCAAAATGGGGTGGCTATAACACATTCGACCTGAGCGCACGCTCGATTACGAATATGAATATGCCATATGAATTGTTCGAATTCGCGAAAGTAGGACAAATAAATGGAGAAGCTACTACCTATAACATACCAGACCTTGCAATCAGCACATACAATTATGCTGAGCTTGCAATAGGCCATTCACATAAAATTACAGAAAGACTCACAGTAGGAGCAAAATTCAAATTTCTTGCAGGAATCGTGCATGCAAGCGCAGAAATCAACGAGCTTAATATTTCAATGTCTCAAGACAAATGGCAAATTCAAGAAAAGGGGCGTATATTCACAACTCCCGGAATACAAATCAATTATAAGGACAATGGTGAAATTGACAACATCGACACCGGTACATTCGGTATGGACGGTGTGGGTATAGGTTTTGACTTAGGTGCGACATACAAGCTGCTTGACAATCTTACCCTGTCAGCCGCGTTGACCGACATCGGATTCATATCTTGGAAAGGAGCAGAAGCTAAAGCAAACCCAGACCCGTTCATATTTGATGGCTTTCATCATTTCGGAGCTGAAGACGACCCAGTCACCGGTGAATCACAATTAGACCAAGAAACCGACCAACTGGAAGAAGACTTAAAAAATCTTGTGCGCTTTCAAAACAATCAGGACTCAAAAAGCACACGAAGCCTGACAACAACTCTCAATATCGGTGGAGAATACTCAATCTTGTCAGACAAAATATCATTCGGCCTACTTTCTTCCACAAGATTTGGACTGCCAACTGTATGGACAGAACTTATGGCTTCAGCCAATTTCCGTCCTGTGTCATGGTTCAATGCAACCATCAACGGCTCTTTCTCGAATATCGGACAGTCAATGGGTGTATTGCTGAATTTCAATCCTAAAGGCTTCAATTTTTATATCGGCAGTGATTATATACCATTCCGATATTCAAAAGAAGGCATACCATTGTATCACGCAAAAGCCAATATAACAATGGGTATCAGTTTCACATTCAAACATAGAGAAAAATAAACAAACTTGTCCAAAAAGTAAACAACAAATAGCCGCTGCCTGTAAAAAAGCAACAAGCAGCGGCTATAATTCTATTGCATATCTTATCTGGAAGGGACAAAACCCTGAGAACGCAGATAATCGAGAATACGGTACGACAATGCCTCCCGGTAATAATCAAGAATATGCCCGCACCAGTCATTTTCCGTCTTTGTTCCAGAACGTGTACGGTTATATTCCGTAATCTCCGCATCGTAACCTTTCAACAAATCCAAAAGTTGAGAATCTGCAGAATAAGCATTTCTATGAATAATCGAACCGACTGGCTGCTTCGGCTTTAAATCTGGCATCTCACGTGGCACTCCGATGGCCAGACCACATACGACAAACACCCCTTCAGGCAATTTCAGCAACTCAGCCATCTTAAATGGATCCGCAGTCCGCGCATAACCTATGCAACAACAGCCCAGACCTTTCGAAACAGCAGCCACCAATGCATTTTCCATCGCCAGCGCAGCATCGATGACACCGACAATCACACCATCCATCGTATTCTGGAATTCAGGAATATCAATGCCCTTTTCCTTAGCAAGAATCCATATTTTATGGAAATCGGCACAGAACACCATAAAATGATTGCATGTCTTTATCTGCTTCTGATTGGTTAATGCATACAATTCCTCTTTCAAAAGCTGGTCATCAATATCAATTACAGAAAACTGCTGACCGTTATAACTTGTCGGAGTATTACGTATAGCCTCATAAATGAAAGAAAGAGTATCTTCCGGGATACTCTCCCTTTCATAGCGGCGTATGCTCCTTCTTTCCAATAAAACTTGCTCTATTGTCTTCATAATTATTTAGTGTTTTAAATAGAACACCTGACAGAGCATATTGTTCTATGCTATTTCAACGGAGTGCAACCGATACCAGGCTTGTCAAACAACGTAACCTTGCCATCAACAATCTTCATACCGTCGAAGCAGTCATTCGATATCAACAAGTTTCCATCCAAATCAGCCCAATCAACCATTGGTGCCAACTGAGCTGCAGCACTTATGGCACACGAAGTCTCGGTCATACATCCAAGCATCACTTTCATACCGAACCCACGTGCAAGCACAGCCATCTTATATGCCTCATGCATACCCGTGCTCTTCATCAACTTGATATTGATTCCATCATAAGCCTCTCTTGCACGGGCCACATCCGGCAATCTCTGCAAAAACTCATCTGCAATCAACGGAAGCGGACTACGTTCACGAAGCCAAGCTGTCTCATCAATCATCTCTTTCGGGAATGGCTGCTCCACAAAAAGGCAGTTGCGCTCTGCAAGCCACTCACACATTTCCAATGCCTGCTCCTTACTGGTCCAACCCTGATTGGCATCAACGCAAATCGGGCGGTCAGTCTTTGAACGGATAATATCAACAAGCTCCTTATCGTTGTCTAATCCCATTTTAACTTTAATGACCTTATATGGCGCAGCCTCATCCACTTTCTTGCGAACAACTTCAGCCGTATCAATGCCGATCGTAAAGGAAGTATAAGGAGCTTTTTCCGGAGAAAGACCCCAAATCTTGTACCACGGTTGTCCCATAATCTTTCCCAACAAGTCGTGCAATGCAATATCGATTGAAGCTTTTGCTGCACGATTGTCAGGTGCAATATTATCCACATAAGACAAAATCTCCTCCATACGGAACGGATCCTTGAACTGCGATAAATCAACCTTACTCAAGAATTCACATACAGACTTGATGGATTCTCCCAAATACGGAGGCATTGAAGCCTCTCCGTATCCGATTATCCCGTCATACTCCAACTGCACCAATACGTCGGGCGTGGTGGTACGACTGCTCTTTGCGAGATTGAAAGCATGGCGCAAAGTCAACTCATATGGTTTATACGACAAATTAAGACGCCCACTGCGCGCCACTTTTTTAGTTACCTCACCAGCTGCCGATAATGAAATCGGACTCGAAACGGCAATCAGCCCAAGAGCCGTCCCCTTTAAAAATTTACGACGATCCATATCTTAAATTTTATATCCTTTTATTTATTGAAATACCATTCGTGATCCCTTACCGCTACAATTCCTTTTGTGCCAATCTCGCCTTTAATCCTCGACATTGAAAGGAAAACATAATCGAGATAATCATCGGCAGAAGAATCCATACTGTTGATTTTCACACGCCCGGAACTGTGTATATATTTACTGTTACCGATATACATTGCAACGTGAGTGACTTTTCCAGACTTTGTGCCTATGAAAATCAAATCGCCAGGTTCTGCTTCCGTCCTCCATTTTTTCGGATCGATTTTCTTGCCTGTAAGAGCCTGCTGAGAAGCATCACGCTGCAAGATTATGCCATTGGAGAAATATGCCGTCCTCACAAAGCCAGAGCAATCCGCCATTTTTGCAGACATACCGCCCCATAGATACGGAGTACCCATCATACGGCGCGCACTTCTCTCTATAGTCTGCATATCGAAATTCTGCTTAGCCCATTCGGAAAAGTCCTTAACATCCGTTTTCTTTACATATCCCGTTCTTCCGTCAGGCAACGACACGAAGAAGAAACCGCCATTCTCACCCTTATATTCCACGATATTTCCCAAAAGCAAATCAGAAACGGCAGCATCGATATTCTCTTCTGGATTTTCATAAGCCATCGACAGATTGGCTGTCACCACCATCCTTCTCGCTTTTTTCCAAGCCGAAAATTCATTGTCACTCAAGAATTGCAGCGAACTGTCGGTCACATATGAAATATAGCCATCGGGAGTCTGCACCCTCGACATACCACCGTCACATTCCAACACTTTTACAGGCGTGCCCATTATAGCCTGCGATACCAATTCCGCCCCGCTTCTCGGTTCACCACGCAAACAAGCCACGGAAATAGAAACCAAAGCCCACGGTTTTTCCACCGTTGCATCTGGCAATAGAATTATGGAATCCTTATATGTAACACTAACAGCTTTCAAACCTCTCAACAATGCGTCCTTGGCGTCCGGGTTATCGGTTTTTCCACGAAGCACCACACTATTGTCACCCTGCTTATCGGCAGTAACCGACCATACGGTCACCCTCGTATCAGGCGCATACTGTAGCTTTACATCCTTAATCACATCATCAGCCACAATACGACTGTATATAGGCATACTGAGCGACATCATAAGAACCGCAATAATACTTTTTTTTGCAAACATAATTTTGTCAGGTTTTATTTTATTTCTTCTATACTTATTAATTCAAAATCAGGAGTCCAGTCACGGTAGTAAAACAAGTTGCCATCATCATATTCCATTTCACCTAATTGGAAATCAACAGTCTCACTACGCACGAATTTCTTTTCAGGCGATAACTTTCCACCCACTCCCTTGTTTGAAGCAAAACGGTAAATATCGATACCTGTCTTATAGAAATTGCGTACAGCCTTGTCATTTGCCACCTCAAGGATACCAAACGACATATCTACAGGAACCCATCCTATACCTTCATAATAGACTTCCGCCCAATCATGCATCCCTTCCTTTCCGGGATGAAGCATCCACCCACTTTCCCAACGTGCCGGTATGCCCAATGCACGTAGAAGGGTTATATAAAGAGACGAAACCTGTCCGCAATCACCATATCCACGGTCGAGCACATAGCGAGCAAGATTGCCTATCGTGCTGTACTCCCTCGCCCCAGCCCATGGGAAATAAGCGTCAATCCAATCATATACAAGCGAAGCCTGACGTAGCGGGTCAGCCTCGTTGCCCACAATGTTCCGAGCCAAAGCCCTCATCTCATCATCAATTATAAATTGCGGCAACTCCGTGGAAGTGTATTTCTTGTAAATCTCCGACTGCACATCATACGGCTTTTTATTCTTCAATATATAATCAGGAGAGACATATTTCGATGAAATGTCATACGACAATTCGTATTCAAAAACCGTAGGTTTGCCATCTGCCGCCGTTTTTTCCATATAAACAGTATTATGCAAGCTGTTTTGAGAATAAGTCACCTTATCCGAGGATGACAACAAACGAATGTTTGTCTGCCTGCCGTTCTCAACCGGAAATGGTCCCCATGCGCGCACCATTTCGCCAGCAGGCACTATCCCATCGTTGAGCGACATCGTAATTTTAACCTTCACTCTGTATTTC